>NZ_JAYRTX010000076.1:0-16466 GCF_041919395.1 Albidovulum sp. | reverse complement strand
AGTGGAGTTCCTATCGGCGCGGCCCACGCTCCATGCCTTTCTTGACCGGCTGCGCGAACGCCAGGTAATCCCCGAACCGAAGGATTACGCGAGCTGGCGCCAGCAGATGATGGATCTGGAAAAACAGGCGTCTCGCGGGCTCTACGAGGATACATGGACGCTGCCCTCGGGCCAGACCTATCACGTTGTAGGGCGGCCGCATCCGGACGGGGCTGTGGCCTTCCTTCTCGAAGACATCACCGCGGAGATCACTCTCACGCGCCGCTTCCGGTCGGAGATCGAGCTTGGACAGGCCGTTGTCGACACGGTCGAGGAGGCGATCGTCGTCTTCTCGCCGGCGGGCGAACTCATCCTTTCTAACAGCGCCTACGATACGCTTTGGGGTGTCGAGCCTGCGCTGACGCTCGGGAAGGTCACCGTCGTGGATTCGATCCGGCGCTGGCAGGAGGTGTCAAAGCCCGATCCGGCCTTCGGCGACATCCGTGATTTCGTGCTGGCAATGGAGGAGCGGGCCGCGTGGACCGCCGACCTCCGCCTCCTTGGTGGAGATGTGCTCGTCTGCCGGGTCGTGCCGCTTCCGGGCGGGGCGACACTCGTCGCATTCGCGCGGCCACCGGTGGCACGACCGCCTCTTCGCCGCGGGCGCCGGATCCGACGCGGGGACCATATGGTGCGCGGGGCGGCCGTCGTCTGATCCCTTGCGGGCAGGGGCGGGGCCGGTAAAGTCGCCACATGAGCGATGCCGCGCCCCTTGTCCGAACCGTCCACCTCACCGTTGGCTCGCCCGAGGAGACGACGCGGCTTGCGCGCTGGCTGGGCGCCCGGCTCGGAGCGGGCGATACGGTTCTGCTGGAGGGCGCCATCGGGGCAGGGAAGTCGCATTTCTGCCGCGGCCTCATCCAATCGCGCCTGGCCGACCTTGGCCGCTCCGAGGACGTGCCGTCGCCGACCTTCACACTGGTACAGGTCTATGATGCGGGGCCGGTCGAAATCTGGCACGCGGACCTTTACCGCCTCGGCGGAGCCGACGAGGTTGCAGCACTTGGCCTGGAGGACGCGTTCGAAGAAGCCATCTGCCTGGTCGAATGGCCCGACCGGCTGGGCGATGCCTGCCCCTCGGGCGCGCTGGCGATCACGCTTTCGCCAGCATCAGGCGGGGACGCCGAACGGGACGTATCGATTTCGGCGTCCGCCTCCCGCTGGGCCCCGGTACTCGCCGCACTCGCGGAAGGGGAGTGGCGCGCCGATGAGTGATCGCGGAAGGGACATCGCAGCCTTTCTCGCCGCCGCAGGCTGGGATGCCGCAGACCGCGCGCCGCTCGCCGGGGACGCCTCCGCGCGGCGATACGAGCGGTTGAGGCTGGGTGCGCAAAGCGCAGTGCTCATGGACGCCCCGCCGGAGCGCGGCGAAGACACGCGGCGCTTCGAGTTGATGGATCGGTGGCTCTGCGACCGGGGCTACTCCGCTCCGCGGATCCTGGCCGGGGATCACGCGAGGGGGTTGCTTCTGCTCGAAGATCTCGGCGACGCGCTGGTCGCCCGGTTGCTTGCATCGGCGCCGGACCGGGAACGGACGATCTATGCCGCCGCGACAGACTTCCTCTCGGACCTTCATCGCCATCGGCCGCCGGCCTTCGCCGCGGCGCTCGACGGGCCTGCGCTTGCCGGGCTGACGGCACTTACACCGGATTGGTATCTGCGCGGAATCGGCGCGGCTTCGAGCGCAGCCGCATACGCCCTGCCGGAACTGGTCAAGGAACTGTATGACCGGCTGAACCATGCCACGCCGGTCCTGTCGTTGCGTGACTTCCATTCCGAGAACCTGATCTGGCTCCCCGACCGCGGGGGCCATGCGCGGCTTGGGCTGCTCGACTTTCAGGACGCCGTCGTGACCCACCCGGCCTACGACCTCGTGTCGCTTCTGCAGGACGCACGGCGCGATCTTGCCAAGGGGACCGAGGAGGCGATGATCGCGCGCTACGTGGCAGCGCGGGGATTTGAGATGGAAGGCTTCACGGCGACCTACTCGCTCCTCGGCGCGCAGCGGGCGCTGCGGATCGTCGGCGTCTTCGCCCGTCTCGCCCAGCGCGACCGCAAGCCGCACTACCTCGCATACCTGCCCCGCGTCTGGGCTGCGCTGGAGCGCAATCTGCTGCATCCGGAATTGGCCGGGCTTGCCGCAGCCGTCCGTGCCGGCCTGCCTGCGCCGACACCGCAACGCATCGCCCGGCTCGCAGGGGGATCGGGATGAACCCCAGTGCCGCGATGCTCTTCACGGCCGGCTTTGGCACCCGCATGGGTTCTCTCACGCAGGACCGGCCAAAGCCCCTGATCGAGGTCGGCGGGCACACGTTGCTCGACCACGCTCTGGCTGTGCTGGACGGTGCCGGCATCCGCGATGTTGTCGCCAACCTGCATTATCTTCCCGACCAGATCGTTCGACACCTTTCCATGCGCCCGGGCATCCGGTTCTCGGACGAGACGCCGCTGATCCTGGAAACCGGCGGCGGGCTTCTGAATGCGCTTCCCCTGCTGGGGGAGGGTCCCGTCTTCACGCTGAACACTGACGCGGTCTGGACCGGCGCCAACCCGATCGAAGAGCTGCGCACCGCCTGGCGGCCGGACCCGATGGATGGGCTCCTCCTCCTCGTTCCGCGCGAGGCGGCGACCGGCCACACCGGCGCGGGCGATTTCGATCTCTGTGCCGACGGGCGCATCCGGCGCGGGCGCGGCTTTGTCTACACCGGGGCGGGGATCGTGAAGACGGACGGCCTCGGCCGGGTCGGAGAGCGGGTCTTCTCGCTGAACCGGCTCTGGAACGAGATGGCGGCGGGCGGGCGGCTCTTCGGCACCGTCCATGTCGGCGGCTGGTGCGACGTGGGTCGGCCGGAGTCGATTCCGCTGGCCGAGGCGCTCTTGCGGGGGAACGGGCGTGATTGACCACGACGCAGAGGTGAAGCTTTACGGCTTGCCGCCCGGAGTGGATTTTCCCGCGGCCTTCGTCGACGGTCTTCTCGCGCGGATGGCGAGCGCTGCGCCCGAGGCCATCGCGCGCGTGACTGTCTATCTCAACACCGCGCGCATGCTCTCGGCCGTCCGTACCGCGTTTGATGCGCGCGGCGCACGCTTGCTTCCGCGGCTCAGGATCGTCACCGATCTCGGCCGCACTCCGATGCCCGGCGTGCCGCCAGCAGTGCCGCCACTCAGGCGTCGGCTCGAACTCGCCCGGCTGGTCGCCGAACTTGTCCGGCGCGAGGCGGATTTTGCGGCCGGAACAGCCGTCTTCGATCTTGCCGAGAGCCTCGCCGCGCTCATGGACGAGATGCAGGGCGAAGGGGTGACACCTGCGGCGCTCGATGCGGCCGATCTCGCCGAAGATCATGCCGCGCACTGGGAGCGCAGTCTCGCCTTCATCCGCATCGTCTCGCGCTACTTCGCGGTCGATGCCACGCCGGATGCGGAGGCGCGGCAGAGGCGGATCGCCGAGGCGCTGGCAGATCGATGGGTCAATTGCCCGCCGCCCGACCCGGTGATCATCGCGGGCTCCACCGGGTCGCGCGGAGCGACGCAGCTTCTGATGCGCGCGGCGGCGAGGCTGCCGAATGGCGCTGTCGTGCTGCCCGGGTTCGACTTCGACATGCCCGGCTTTGCCTGGGACAGCCTTCACGCCGGGCCAGTTCCCAACGAGGACCATCCGCAGTACCGGTTCCTCGCGCTGACCCGGGCGCTCGGCGTCACGCCATCCGCTGTCGGCAGATGGGCCGGGACGCCGCCAACCGACCCCGCCCGGAACCGGCTGATCTCGCTGTCGCTCCGGCCGGCGCCGGTGACCGACCAATGGATCCGGGAGGGGGCCGCGCTTGGCCCGCTTCTTCCCGCCACCGAGCGGCTCGATCTCATCGAGGCCCCCGACCCGCGGGCCGAGGCGCTCGCCATCGCGCTTCGTCTGCGCAAGGCGGCCGAGGACGGTCGGCGCGCGCACCTCGTGACGCCCGACCGCGTGCTCGCCCGCCGTGTCACGGCCGCGTTGGACCGCTGGGGAATCATCCCGGACGACAGCGCCGGCAGGCCGCTGGTGCAATCCGCGCCGGGCCGATTCCTGCGTCACGTCGCGCAACTTTTCGGGCGGCCGGTGTCTGCCGAAGCGCTGATCGTGCTTCTGAAGCACCCGCTCGCGGCGACGGGCGCCGGTGATCGCGGATCGCATCTGCGGTTCACGCGCGATCTGGAACTTCACCTGCGACGTCATGGCCCCGCTTTTCCGACTGCGGCGGCCCTTTCCGTCTGGGCGGCCCGGAAGGGCGAGTCCAAGCGCCTTGCCTGGGCGGAATGGGTGGGGACGATCCTCGCTAGCGCCACCCGCCCGGCAGACAGTACGCTTTGCGCCTGTGTAGACGCGCATCTGGCGCTCGCCGGTGCCATTGCCGCGGGGCCAGGCGGGAACGTTGAGGCAAGCGAGCTTTGGCGGCGCGAAGCCGGTGAGCTTGCGCGCAGCGTGATGGAGGAGTTGCGGCGCGAAGCCGTGCATGGCGCCGACTTCTCGCCAACGGACTACGTCGAAATGGTGACCAGGCTCCTCTCGGCCGGTAACGTCCGGCAGGGACCGGAAGCGCACCCACTGGTTGCCATTCGTGGCACGCTCGAGGTCCGCACCGGGGGGGCGGACCTGACCATCCTTGCCGGACTGAACGAAGGCATCTGGCCCGCCCCGCCCGCACCCGATCCTTGGCTCTCGCGGCAGATGCGGCTCAAGGCAGGGCTTCTGCTGCCCGAGCGGCAGATCGGGCTCTCCGCCCATGACTTCCAGCAGGCAGCGGCAGCGGTCGAGGTCGTCCTTTCCCGCGCCGTCCGCGACGAGGAGGCAGAGACGGTGCCGTCACGGTGGCTCGCAAGGCTGACCAACCTGCTCGCCGGTCTTGCCGACCAGGATGGCCCCGAAGCGCTGGAGGCAATGCGCGCCCGGGGCCGGTACTGGCTGGGCCTCGCGGCGGCGCTCGAAACGCCCGCAGCGCGCGTTCCCCCAGCCCCGCGACCCGCGCCGCGCCCGCCGGTCGGCGCCCGCCCCGGGAGCCTGGCGGTGACCGGCATCTCGACGCTCATCCGCGACCCCTACGCCATCTACGCCCGGCACATCCTGCGTCTCTATCCACTCGACCCCCTGAGCGGCCGACCCGATGCCAGGATGCGGGGCGAGACCCTGCATGACATTGTCGCCCGCTTCGTACGAGAACGTCCTTCGGGTGAGACTGTGGCCGAGGCCAAGGCACGTCTTCTCGCCGTGACCGGGTCGGTGCTGGCCGATCAGGTCCCCTGGCCCAGCGCCCAGCGCCTCTGGCGCATGCGAATTGCGCGGATTGCACCCGCCTTCGTGGCGGCGGAATCCCTGAGAGCGACAAGGGGTGTGCCCGCGATCATCGAAGAGAAGGGCTCCGTCCCGTTGGAGGGCGTCGCGTTCACCCTCACGGCCCGACCCGACCGCATCGACCTCCTGAGCGATGGCCGTGTCCACATCTACGACTACAAGTCCGGCACGCCGCCGAGTTCCAAGCAGCAGCGAACCTTCGACAAGCAGCTTCTCCTTGAGGCAGCCATGGCCGAGCGCGGCGCCTTCGCCGCCCTCGGACCGCGTGGCGTCGAGGGCGCGACCTACATCCAGCTTGGCGGCGAGGGCAAGGAAGCGGTCGTCCCGATCGACCGGGACATCCTGGCCGAGGCGTGGGCGTCGCTGCACCGGCTCATCGGAGCTTTCGCGCGTCGCACGACCGGATATACGTCTCGCCGCGCCGTATTCGGAACACTCGCCGCCGGTGACTACGACCATCTGGCCCGCTTCGGCGAGTGGGAGATGGCCTCCCCCTCGACGCCGGAGGACGTGGGATGAGGCGCGACGACGCGAGCGAACGGCAGGTGCAGGCGGCCGACCCGGCGGCCTCGACGTGGCTTTCTGCCAACGCCGGATCGGGCAAGACCAAGGTCCTGACCGATCGGGTTGCGCGGCTGCTTCTTGGCGGCACCGAGCCACAGCACATCCTTTGCCTGACCTACACCAAGGCCGCCGCCAGCGAGATGCAGAACCGCCTGTTCCGAAGGCTCGGTGCCTGGGCCATGCTGCCCGAGAATAAGTTGCGCGAGGAGCTTGCCGCCCTCGGACTCGACGGGCCCGTCGATGGCGACGCACTGGCGCGCGCGCGGAGGCTCTTTGCCCGCGCCATCGAGACGCCGGGCGGATTGAAGATCCAGACAATCCACTCCTTTTGCGCGGGCCTCCTGCGGCGGTTTCCGCTCGAAGCCCGGGTATCACCCGACTTCACCGAACTCGACGACCGCGCGGCCCGCCTTTTGCGCGACGAGATAGCCGAGGAGATGGCATCGGGCGACGACTTGGCGGCATTCGATGCCGGTGCGGGCCTGCTGTCCGGCGAGGACCTCGGAACATTTCTCTCGGATCTTTGCCGGATCAGAGCCTGTTTTCATCCGAGCCTCGGCCGTGAAGAGATACTCGCGGGCTTTGGCCTTCGCCCCGACGTCGACGAGGACGCGCTCGTCGGCGCGACGCTCGCGCCCGGGGATATCGACGCACTGCGGCAGCTGGTTCCCGTCCTCATGTCCGGCAAGTCGAAGGATGTGGAGCTTGCCTCGGGGATCGAAACTGCACTGCGCGAACCTCGCGGCGCGGCCTTCCTAGCGTCGCTCGAGCGTCTCTTCCTCTTCGGCGCAAAGGCCGCGAACCCCTACGGCGCAAAGATCGGCGTCGTGCCGACAAAAGATGTCCGCGAAGGTCCCGCTGCCGCCTTGATGCCGCAGATCGAGACGCTGATGACCCGCCTTGCCGACGGGCGCGAACGCCGCCTCGCACTTGCTGCCGCCGAGAAGACGCTTGCGCTTCATCGATTTGCCGCAGCCTTCCTGCCGCGGTACGAATCACGAAAAGCCCAAGCCGGCCTGCTGGACTTCGACGACCTCATCACACGGTCCGCGGTGCTTCTGTCCGACCGGACGGTGGCGTCCTGGGTCCTTTTCCGCCTTGACGGCGGGATAGACCATATCCTCGTGGACGAGGCGCAGGACACGAGCCCCGGCCAGTGGCAGGTGATCGAGCGTCTTGCCGAGGAGTTCACGACGGGCGAGGGCGCGCGGAGGGTCGAGCGGACGATCTTCGTCGTCGGCGACAAGAAGCAGTCGATCTATTCCTTCCAGGGCGCCGACCTTGCCGCCTTCGATGCCATGCGCGATCACTTCACGGCGAAGTATGCCCAGATCGGGCGTGCGGTGGTGACGTTGGAGCTTGAACATTCGTTCCGCTCCTCCGACGCGATCCTGCGCGTTGTCGATCTCACGTTCGACGAACGGGTGAACCGGGGACTCGGCGGCAGTCCGAAGCACATCGCCTTCCATGTCGACCGGCCGGGACGGGTGGACCTGTGGCCACTGGTGCCAAAGGCAGAGGAACCGGAGCCGGAGAACTGGTACGACCCCGTCGATCTTCTGCCCGAAGATCACCACAACGTCGTGCTTGCCCGGCGGATCGCCAAGAACATCCGTCGCATGATCGACGAGGGCGTGGCGATCCCGACGGACAAGGGCCCGCGTCCCGTGGACGAGGGCGACTTCCTTGTCCTCGTGCAGCGTCGGTCGGATCTCTTCCACGAGATCATCCGCGCCTGCAAGGCGGCGGGGCTCAGGATCGCCGGCGCGGATCGGCTGAAGATCGGCGGCGAACTGGCGGTGAAAGACCTCACCGCCCTCTTGCGGTTCCTTGCCACGCCCGAGGATGACCTTTCGCTCGCCGCCGCCCTGCGCTCGCCCCTGTTCGGCTGGAGCGAAGGGGCGCTCTATGACCTTGCCCAGCCGCGCCCGGAAAAGAGCTACCTCTGGAGCGCGCTTCGGGCTGGGGCCGAGGGTCATTTGGCAACGCTGGAGATCTTGCGTGACCTGCTCGATGCCGCCGACTTCCTCAGGCCCTTCGAACTCCTCGAAAGGATCCTGACGCGGCACGAGGGGCGCGGGAGGCTTGTCGCCCGCCTCGGGCCGGAAGCCGAGGAAGGGATCGATGCGCTCTTGAACGAAGCGCTCGGCTACGAGCGGGCCTCGGTGCCAAGCCTTACCGGTTTCCTTGGCTGGCTCGATGCCGAGGAGGTGGAGATCAAGCGGCGGCTCGACACCGCGACCCGGGCAATCCGGGTGATGACGGTCCACGGCGCCAAGGGACTCGAATCGCCCGTCGTCATCCTGCCCGACACCGCCAGGCGGCGGAACGACGTCCGTGATCCCATCCTCGCCGCGAAGGCGGGCGCTCTCTGGAAGACGCCCTCAGAGGAAAGCCCGGCGCTGATCGCCGCGGAACGAAAGGCCATGCTGGAACGCCAACGGGACGAACGGATGCGGCTTCTCTACGTTGCCATGACGCGGGCGGAAAGCTGGCTCATCGTCTGCGGCGCCGGCGATGCGGGAGACGATCGGGAAAGCTGGCACAGCCTCGTCGCAGACGGGATCGAGAAGGCCGGGGCGATCGACCTGATCGTCGAAGGCGGCGTCGGCCGACGGCACGAAAGCGGCACCTGGCCCTCAAACCTGCCAAATCGCGCCGGCGACAGTCCGCGACGCGAGGCGACGCCCCTGTGGGTGCACGAACAACCCGGGGCGCCAGTACGCGCCCCACCGCCCCTGTCGCCCTCGGCACTCGGCGGCGCCAAGGCGCTTCCGGGAGAGGGGGCCCGAAACGAAGACGAAGCGATGCGGCGCGGCACCTGGCTCCACCGGCTTCTCGAGCACCTGCCACTGTGGCCGGAGGCCGACTGGCCCGAACTGGCGGGGACGCTTCTTTCGGAGGGGCCGGCGGCGGAGGATTCGGCAGAAACAGAGACGATTCTGGCCGAGGCACGCCAAGTTCTGTCGGCACCCGAGATGAAAGCGCTTCTCGGTCGCGGGGCATTGACGGAGGTCGAGGTCACGGCGCGGGTGCCGGCGCTGGGCGGGCGGGTCGTGCATGGCACGATCGACCGATTGATCGTCTCCGACAGCAGCGTGCTGGCGGTCGACTACAAATCGAATGTCGTTGTGCCCGGGCGGCCCGAAGATGTGCCTGACGGAATCCTGCGCCAGATGGGCGCCTACGCGGCGATGCTCGGGCAGATCTATCCGGATCGCCGGATCGAAACAGCGATCCTCTGGACGCGGACCGGCACCCTCATGCCGCTGCCTCCCGAGATCGTGAGGGCCGCGCTCCTGGCAACCACCATCCCTTGACGCGCCCGGGGACGGTCCATACCTTCTGCGCAACCGTTCCCGATCTGGAGAGATTCCATGTCCACCGTCGCCGTCACCGACGCCAACTTCGACACCGAGGTCCGCAACTCCGCCATTCCCGTCGTAGTCGACTTCTGGGCGGAGTGGTGCGGCCCCTGCAAGCAGATCGGCCCGGCGCTGGAGGAACTGTCCGAACAGTATGCCGGCAAGGTGAAGATCGCCAAGGTGAACGTCGACGAGAACCCCGACCTGCCGATGCAGTTCGGCGTGCGTGGCATTCCGGCTCTCTTCATGTTCAAAGGCGGTCAGGTGGTGTCGAACAAGGTCGGCGCCGCGCCGAAGGCCGCGCTGCAGAACTGGATCGAGTCCGCGATCTGAACCCGATCCCGAAAACAGACCGGCTAGGGCGCCTTCCGGCGCCCTTTTTCTTGGCGGTTGCGGCCCATGGCGGCGGTGGCCATATAGGGTCGTGAAGAACGGAGGGGCCGATGGCGAATGACACGTTTCCGGGCTGGCACGGCACGACGATCCTCGGTGTCCGCCGCGGTGGCGAAGTCGTGGTCGCGGGCGACGGCCAGGTGAGCCTCGGCCAGACGGTGATCAAGGGCACCGCGCGCAAGGTCCGCAGGCTTTCGCCGGGCGGGCGCGATGTGGTCGTGGGCTTTGCCGGCTCGACGGCGGATGCCTTCACGCTCCTGGAGCGGCTGGAGAAGAAGCTGGAGGCGGCCCCCGGGCAGCTGATGCGCGCCTGCGTGGAACTGGCGAAGGACTGGCGCACCGACAAGTACCTCCAGAAGCTGGAAGCAATGCTGATCGTCACCGACGGAACGACGCTCCTTGTCGTGACTGGCGCGGGCGACGTGCTGGAGCCCGAACATGACGTGGCCGCCATCGGTTCGGGCGGAAACTTCGCGCTCGCCGCCGCGCGGGGCCTCATGGAGACGGACCTCTCGGCCGAGGAGGTTGCGCGCAGGGCCATGGCCATCGCGGCCGATATCTGCGTCTACACCAACGGCAACCTCACTGTGGAGACGATCCGTGGCTGAGGAGCCGAACACCTTCGGCTCGGCCGACCTGCGCGCCGCAGTTGCCGCCGGGATCGTGACCGAGGCGCAGGCCGCGGGGCTGATGGCGCTTGCCAATGACCGGGCAGGCAAACGTGGTGCCCTTCCAGGCGAGGATGAGCCGTTCGAGTTCTTCCGGGGTTTTGCCGAAATCTTCATCGCCACCGGCCTCGTGGTGCTTATCGGCGGGCTCGCGCTCCTGCTGACCGTGCTCGGCGGGGTGACGGTCCTGATCCTGATCCCCGCGATCATCGCCGGGGTGGCATGGGCGATGGCGCGATATTTCACGCTGAGGCGGCGGATGAACCTGCCGTCGATGGTGCTCGTCAGTGCCTATTCAGGCGGAATCTACGTCTCGCTGCTCACCTTCCTCGGGCAGATGGACCTTGGGTTCAGGGGCGTCGCCTTCGCCTCGGCATCGCTGACGGCAGCGGCGGTCCTCGTCTGGTTCCGCCGCTTCCGGCTGCCCTTCTCGATGTTCGTCTTCGGCCTCTTTGCGCTGCTGGCGACCTACGCGCTTTTCACCCGCTACAATCCCGGCGGCATGGTCCACGATCTGGACGGGTGGGTGCGCAGCTTTGTCCCGCGTGCCAATCTCACGCTCGCCTCGCTGGTCTTCGGCATCGGTGCCTTCGCCGGCGCGATGTGGTTCGACCTGAAGGACACGCACCGGATCGGGCGGCATTCGGCGACCGCCTTCTGGCTGCACCTGCTGGCTGGCGCGGCACTTGTCAATTCCATCGCCGGGAACATCTGGGGCGCCGGGGGATCGGCCGCGATCCTCCCGACCACGCTGGCGCTTGTGATTTTCGCGCTCGTCGCGCTCATCATCGACCGTCGGTCGATTCTGACCGCGGGCACCGCCTATGTCGGCGCCGTGATCTACTGGGCCGTCACCGGCGACGGGGCGGCCGACGCCATGGACTGGGCACGGATTCTCATCATCCTCGGCGCATTCTTCACCATCCTTGGCACCTGGTGGGTGCCGTTGCGCGCCGCCATCATGCGGTCGCTGCCCGATTTCCCAGGCAAGAACCGGTTGCCGCCCTATTCGGAGCTTAAATGACCAACCTGACCCCGCGCGAGATCGTCTCGGAACTCGACCGTTTCATCATCGGCCAGAGGGACGCCAAGCGTGCGGTTGCCGTGGCCCTGCGGAACCGCTGGCGGAGGAAGCAGCTTTCCGACGACCTGCGGGATGAAGTCTATCCCAAGAACATCCTGATGATCGGGCCGACGGGCGTCGGCAAGACCGAGATATCGCGCCGCCTCGCAAAGCTGGCGAAGGCGCCGTTCCTGAAAGTCGAGGCGACGAAATTCACCGAGGTGGGCTATGTCGGCCGCGACGTCGAGCAGATCGTGCGCGACCTGACCGACGCCGCGATGATCGAAACCCGCGAGCGCATGCGCGAGGAGGTGAAGGCCCGCGCCCACAAGGCGGCGGAGGACAGGGTGATCGAAGCCATCGCCGGCGCGGACGCCCGCGAACAGACGCGGGAGATGTTCCGCACGCGGCTGAAGAAGGGCGAACTTGACGGCACGATGATCGAGCTGGATGTGGCCGAGGCGGCGCCGCAGATGCCATTCGAGCTTCCCGGCCAGCCGGGCATGGGAGTGATGAACCTGGGCGACCTCTTCGGCAAGGCCTTCGGCGGTCGGCGCGTGCGCAAGCGCATGACCGTCGCCGAAAGCTACGAACTCCTGATCCAGGAAGAGGCCGACAAGCTGCTCGACGACGAGGCGGTGAAGGCGGCGGCCCTGGAGGCGGTGCAGGAAAACGGCATCGTCTTCATCGACGAGATCGACAAGGTCTGCGCCCGGGCCGAGACGCGGGGCGCGGATGTCAGCCGCGAGGGCGTGCAGCGCGACCTCCTGCCGCTGATCGAGGGCACGACCGTGTCGACGAAGTACGGCGCGGTGAAGACCGACCACATCCTCTTCATCGCCTCCGGTGCCTTCCACATCGCCAAGCCCTCTGATCTTCTGCCCGAGTTGCAGGGCCGACTGCCGATCCGGGTCGAGCTTCGCGCGCTGACGGAAGAGGATTTCGTGCGCATCCTGACCGAAACGGACAATGCGCTGACCCGGCAGTACACGGCATTGCTGGGAACCGAAGAGGTATCGGTCAGCTTCACGGCGGACGGGATTGCCGCACTTGCCCGGATCGCCGCGGAGGTGAACCGCAGCATCGAGAACATCGGCGCGCGCAGGCTCTACACCGTCATGGAGAGGGTGTTCGAGGAGCTTTCCTTTACCGCCCCCGATCGCGCGGGCGACGCCGTGACGATCGATGCCGGGTTCGTCGAGAAGAACCTCGGCGATCTCGTCCGGTCCGCGGATCTCAGCCGGTATGTGCTCTGATAACGTGGCGCGACCGTTCTGGTTGGGTTAATCAGGGTGCGAGGGCGCGGTTGAGGGCGTGATGCAGCGGATTGTCGGAACGGTGGCGATCTTTCTGAGCCTTGCGGGATGCGCGCCGCGGGGAGAGGTCCGGGTCGATCCGTCGGCGGCGTCGATCGGTACGGTCGAACCCGTCTTCATCGGCACGACACGCGGCGAGATGGCCGACACTGGCGAGGAATATGGCCGCGCCCGCAGCGAGATCACGCGCTTCGCGCGGCTGGACATCGCGGTGCCTCCTGAGCGGTCCCCTGGTGAGATTCGCTGGACGCCTCCGCACCGCAAGCCCGATCCCAACAGGGAGTTCTTGACGACGCGCGAAGTCGCCTATCCCTCTGGAACGGCCTTTCGCCGGGACCTCGCGGCCGAACTTGCCCGCATGACACCCGGCGAGCGCAACGCAGTCGTGTTCGTCCACGGGTTCAACTCCAGCTTTGCCGAAGGCGCCTACCGGCTTGCGCAACTTGGCCACGACCTCGACCTTGGAGGGGCTCTCGTCCACTATTCCTGGCCTTCGCGCGCTCATGCGCTGGCCTATGTCTATGACCGCGACAGCGCCATGTTTGCCCGCGACGGGCTCGAAGCGCTGCTGCGTCAGGTAGACCGGGCCGGGGCGCAGAATGTCCTCATCATCGCCCATTCCATGGGCTCGGCCCTGGCGATGGAGACGCTCCGGCAGATAGCGATCCGGGGCGACAAGCAGCTTCTCTCGCGCATAGAGGCTGTCGTGCTGATCTCACCCGATATTGATGTCGACGTGTTCCGCGCGCAGGCGCAAGCCGTTGGACCGTTGAAGAATCCGATCATCATCTTCACGTCGCGCAGGGACCGGGCGCTTGCACTCTCGGCACGGATTACCGGACAGGCCGACCGGCTCGGCAACGTGCGTGACATTGCCGAACTTGGCAACCTGGACGTCGTCTTGCTCGATACCACCGCATTTTCTACGGGAGCGGGGCATTTCAACGTCGCGAACTCGCCGGCGCTCATCTCGATCCTCAGCCGGATCGGCGATGTCGATACCGTGCTTGCAGCCGATCAGGCGTCACGCACCGGCCTGCTGTCAGGCGCAGTCCTGACCGTGCAGGGCGCCACTCAGATCGTCCTGTCGCCGGTCACGGCGATGTCCGGCCTCCAGAACTAGCGGGCGCGGCGCAGGTACACGTAGTAGGCTCCCATGCCGCCATGCTTCAGGTGTGCCGACGCGATCTGCTGAACGACGGTGCCCAGCGGCGGTTGCGTCAGCCAGTGGGGCACCTGATGGCGGAGCACGCCGACGCGCTGCGGGATCGGCCCGTGATCGTCGGCGCGCTTGCCCTTGCCCGTGATGACGAGAACGAGGCGCTTGCCGGCTCGGTGCGCGGCCATCACGAAGCGGATCAGTTCCGGATGCGCCTCGGCCAGGGTCATGCCGTGCAGGTCGATCCGCCCTTCGGGAGCAAGCTTGCCGCGTGTCAGATCGCGATGCGCGCGCCGGTCCATGCGAACCGTCTGCGTCGCGAGCCGCTCTTCGATCGTGGGGGCGAGGTCGTGCATGGCGGTCAGCGGTCGGGCGAGATCGCCGATGTGGAATTCCGCCGCTGCGGGCCTCGCTACTGGCGGCTTCACCTTCGGCGCAGGCTCGTGAAGTGCCGAGAGGGGGCGCCGGGTCCGCATGGGCTTCGCCGTCCCGGCAACCCGGTCCCAGAGCGCGCGCTCCTCCTCGCTGAGTCCGCGGCGTCGGCGGCTCATGGCGCGACCCTCGCGGCCAGTTCGTGGGGCAGGAGCGTGACGAGCCGGCCACCGAGCCGCATGGCGCCAGCACGGCGGCCGGCATCATCCCCGCTGCCGCAGAAGATGTCGCCCCGCTGCGGACCGCGGATTGCGCTGCCCGTATCCTGCGCAATGATCAACGCCCGGATATCGCCGGCCTCCGCCCAGACCGGTGCCCCAAGGGGGATGTGGTCCGGGTCCACCGCCAAGCTCCGGCCGGCTGTCACCTGCCGGCCCATGGTGCCGAGCGGCCCGCCATCTTCAGGGAGGTCGAGGGGGCGGAAGAATACGTAGGACGGGTTGTGGTTCAGAAGATTCGTCACCGCCTCGGGGCGCGCCAGGCACCAGGCGCGGATAGCTGCGGCCGACATCGCGGATTCCGCGATCTCACCCTGCCGGACGAGCTCGACCCCGATCGAGCGGTAGGGATGGCCGTTCCTCCCCGCGAAGCCGAAACGACGCACCGAACCGTCGGGCATGCGGACGCGGACAGAGCCCTGAACCTGCGCCAGGAAGGCTTCCACCGCACTCTCAAGCCAGACGAGTTCGTGGCCCGCGAGCAGGTCGCCTGCGACGATCTCCGCCCGCGTGAACCACGGGCCGCTGCCGATGAGGGCAGGACGCCCATGAAGCGGATGGCGGAAATTGCCGGTGCGGGCAAGTTCCCCTGCAACCTCGGGCTCGTAGTATCCGGTCACCAGCGCGGGAGGATCGCCGATGAGAACCGGGCTGAAGTTGCGTTCGAAGAAATCCCGTGCAGCACCCTTGCCGGGCCGTGGCCAGGATCCGTCAAGCAGATCTGCGGTCGCCGCATAGGCGGCAAGCGCGGCGGCATGGTCATCCGCCACCCAGCCGGACAGCGTGTTGAACGCCAACCGCCGGGCCGCCACGGATCAGGCGCCGGTCGCGACGAGCTGCCAGTTCGGGTCGTTCGACCCCATCCTGCGGGCAAAGGTCCAGATATCGCGCTGGCGCCGCACTTCCTTCGGGTCGCCCTCGACAATCTCGCCCGCGGCGTTGCGGGCAACCGAGGTCAGTTCGCTGGCGAAGCGGACCGTCAACTCGGCCTCACCGGTGGCCCGGTCGAACTCGGCGTCCTGCAGCGTGACCTCGCGGATGCCCAGGAACTCCGCCGTGACGTTCAGGCCCCGCGAGGCGCGCTGGGCCACGACCTCCGCGAAGGCCTCGTGGACATCCTCCGAAAGAAAGGCCTCTACCTTCGCGAGATCGCCCTTCTCGAAGGCCATCAGGATCATCTCGTACGCGCCGCGCGCGCCGGAGAGGAAGTCGGAGACCGAGAAACTCGGCTCCGCCTGCTTCATGGCAGCTAGCGCCCGCGCAGCGTCGCTGCCATCGGGGACATGATCGGTGATGTCGCGGTCGGGACCGCCCTCGATGACCTCGAAACGGCCCTTGCGCTCATCCGGAAGCCGCGCGGGCGCCGGCGGCTTTTCGAAGCCTTCGCGGCTGCCGAGCACGTTTTTCAGCCGCAGGATAAGGAAGATCGCAATCGCCGCAAGGACGAGAAGCTGGATGACAGCGCTGTTCATCGGAAAATGGCCCTTGCGGCCGCACGGGTTCCCGGCGGGGTTGGTATCGAAGTCACTTCCCACTTATGTAAGTGACGGGTGGGGTCAAGTCCACATCGGCCCCGGAAAGGACATCTCATGTGGCTTCTGGTCGCGTTCATTGCGGTTCCGCTGATCGAGATCGGCCTGTTCATACAGGTCGGCGGTCTGATCGGCCTCTGGCCGACACTTGCGATCGTGCTTCTGACCGCGATCGCGGGAAGCTGGCTCGTAAGGATGCAGGGGGCGCTGGCGCTCGCCGAGCTCCGGGGCTCTCTGAACGAGTTGCGCGATCCGACCGAGCCGATCGCGCACGGGGCCTTGATCCTCCTCGCCGGGGCGCTTCTGCTGACGCCCGGCTTCTTCACCGACACCATGGGCATCCTGCTGTTGATCCCGCCGGTTCGCTCGGCCGTCTTGCGGTACCTCGCGTCGC
>NZ_JAYRTX010000075.1:0-16605 GCF_041919395.1 Albidovulum sp. | reverse complement strand
ATGGATCGCAGGCGCGGAATCGATCAGCGTCCCGTCGAGGTCGAAGATGACGGCCGGCGCCTTCACGCCGCCTTCCACTTTATCGAACAGCCCATCGACGGCACCTGGTCTGCGGGCCCGTGCCCCGTCTCGGCCACCTGCCGCATCGCCTCGTAGAGCTCGCGCTTCACGTCCGGCGCCGCCGGCTGGCGGCCCGAGGCATCGAGCCTGCCGCGATACCGGAGCCCGAGATCCGCGTCGAAACCGAAGAAGTCCGGCGTGCAGGTCGCCCCGTAAGCCTTTGCAACGGATTGGCTTTCGTCATAGAGGTAAGGAAAGGGGAAGGCGTGTTTCGCAGCCTCGCGCGCCATGTTGTCGAAGCTGTCGGCGGGATACTCGGCAGCGTCATTCGCCGAAATCGCGGCGACCCCGATGCCGAGCGTCTTGAGGTCGCGGGCATCCCGCACGATCCGGTCGATGACGGACTGGACGTAGGGGCAATGGTTGCAGATGAACATGACGAGCGTGCCCTTCGGCCCCCGGACGGCGTCGAGCGACCAGTCGCGGCCGTCGGTGCCGGGCAGGGTGAAGGCCGGGGCCTTCCAGCCGAAGTCGCAGACGGGCGGGGAAACGGCCATGGAAACCTCCTTTCAAACGCGCGCGGCCTCGGCCGCTCCACGGATCGCTCTGATATTCGCGCCGTAAGGCGCCGGATTGGCGACGGAACCGCCCGAGAAGACCGCCGAACCCGCCACCAGCACGTCGGCCCCGGCGGCCGCGACAAGCGGCGCGGTTTCCGGCGTGACGCCCCCGTCGATCTCGACAAGGATCGGCCTGTCACCGATCATCGCATGCAAGGATCGGACCTTATCTATTTGGGAATGAATGAATTTCTGCCCTCCGAATCCTGGGTTGACGGTCATGACGCAGACGAGGTCGCAGAGATCGAGAAGTGGTGCCGCCGCCTCGACTGCGGTGCCAGGGTTGAGGGCAAGACCGGCCTTTTTTCCTGTTCCGCGAATGGCTTGCAAGGTCCGGTGAATGTGCGGTCCGGCCTCCAGATGGGCGGTGATGATGTCGGCGCCGGCCTCGGCAAAGGCGTCGATAAAGGGATCGACCGGCGCGATCATCAGGTGAACATCCATGACCGTCGTGACATGCCTGCGGATCGCCTTCACCAGCGGCGGGCCGAAGGTCAGGTTCGGCACGAAATGGCCGTCCATCACATCGACATGGACCCAGTCGGCACCTTGCGACTCGATCGCCGCGATCTCGCGTCCGAAGTCGGCGAAATCGGCCGAGAGGATGGAGGGGGCGATCTTGATCGCTCTGGCTTGGGTCATCTGCGCGCTCCGGTTCTGTCTGTGGGATGTTGTGGCAAACGCTGGGCGAGGTCCAGTATCCAGAGGCGGATGCGCCGATTTGCCTCTCACGGCACATCTCCTGATATTACATAATTCTGCTTATCGGACTTTTGTATGGGCTGAGATGTCAGACGATACGCTCCCCCATCCGCCAGACCCCTTTGAGGTCAAGACTGCGGGACAGGTGAACGAAATCGGCCTGCCGCCCCGGTGCGAGCGTCCCCGACCGATCCGCGAGTCCCGCGACGTGCGCCGGAACCGACGTCGCCATTGCCAGCGCCCGGTCGAGCGCCAGCCCAGCATCGCGCGTGATCACCCGCAGCGCGCCTGCCATGTCGAGATCGGCACCGGCCAGCGTGCCATCGGTCAGCGTCAACCGCCCGTTCTCGCGACGGATCTCGCGGCCGTTGAGCCGGAACGACCGTATGTCCGTTCCCGCCGGCGCCATGGCGTCGGTGACGAGGAACAGGCCCCCCGGCCCCGTCTTCGCCGAAAGTGCGGTGCGCAGTGTCGCCGGATGGACATGGATGCCGTCGGCAATCACTCCGGCGGAAACCGCGCCCGAGGCGAGCGCTGCCCCGACAAGTCCAGGTTCGCGGGTGCCCAGCGGACTCATCGCGTTGAAGAGATGCGTGGCAACCCGCGCACCCGCCGCGATGGCGGCGCGACAGGCTTCGAATCCCGCGTCGGTATGGCCGAGAGAGACAACGACTCCACCTTCCGAAAGCGTGTATATCTGTTGACTATCAACACTTTCCGGCGCGATCGTGAGAAGAAGCCGCGGCACCCTCCGGACCGCGTCGAGCAGAAACCGCAGGTCGTCGCCGTCCATCGGCCGGATCAGTGCAGGATCGTGCGCACCTTTCCGGGCGTGGCTCAGGTGCGGCCCTTCGAGATGCAGGCCGGCGATCCCGGGCACGCCCTCCTCCACGGCCCGCGCCACCGCCGCCACGGCGGCACGCGTCGCCCCGGGTCTGTCGGTGATCAGCGTCGGCAGGATCGTGACCGATCCGAGTCGTCCATGCGCTTCGGCCATGCGCCGCAGCGTCGCCACATCCGGCGCGTCGTTGAACATGACCCCGCCGCCGCCGTTCACCTGCAAGTCGACAAACCCCGGCGCGACGAGGCCGCCCCCAAGGTCAACGACCTTCGCACCGGGCGCGGGTTCGCCGGGACGGAGCAGCGCAGCGACGCGCCCGTCCTCGACGAGCAGGCCGCCCGGCCCGGTCTTTGCGCCATCGAAGACATCCGCGCCGATGTAGAGGATCCCTGGCATCAGAGCGTCTCCGTGACCTTCCTGAGGTGCCGCGGCCGGTCCGGGTCGATGCCGCGCGCCCGGGCCACCGCTTCCACCATGGCGTAGAACGAAACGATGAGCGCGATCGGATCGGTCAGCGGATGGCCGGTGCGAACCCTCGGCAGGCTCCGGGCCGTGCGGACCCTGCCCGAGGTCGCAAAGACCTCCGCGCCCTTGCCGGCGAGTTCATCGGCCACCGCCACCAGGCTATCCTCGGCCGCGTCGGCCGCCGCGAAGGCAAGGACCGGGAAGCCACGATCGACGATGGAGACCGGACCGTGCAGCACCTCGGCCGAGGAGTAGTTCTCGGCATGGATCCGGCAGGTTTCCTTGAACTTCAGCGCCGCCTCGCCCGACATGGCGAATCCCGGGCCGCGGCCGAGGGTGAAGAGCGACGGCGCCTCGGCGAGACGCTCGGCCAGCCCGCCCCAGTCGGCCCGCCCGGCGCGGTCGAGCGCATCGGGCAGTGCCCGGACGGCAGCGAGAAGCGGCGCGTCCCCGGCCCATTCGGCGACGAGCAGCAGCGCGGCGACGGCAGAGGTCACGAAAGTCTTCGTCGCCGCGACGCTGAGCTCGGGCCCTGCGGCAAGGCCGATGACGCCCTCCACCGCCTGCGCAAGGGGCGATGCCGGGTCATTGGTCAGCGCGATCGTCATTGCACCCCCTGCCCGCGCCGCCCGCGCCATCTCCACGATGTCCGGGCTCCGCCCCGACTGCGAGATGACGAGGCAGAGCCCGCCCGAAAGCCGCAGCGGCGCGCGGTAGATCGAGGCGACCGAAGGGCCGATCGAGGCGACCGGCAGGCCGAGCACGATCTCGCAGACGTATTTCAGGTAGGTCGCGGCATGGTCCGACGAGCCCCGCGCCACGGTCGCGACGAAGGCCGGGTCGAGCGCCCTGCCCCCGGCCGCGGCTGCGGCAATCGCCGGGCCGCTGCGGTCGAGAAGCCGTGCGACGGCCTCAGGGATCTCCCGTATCTCGCGCAGCATCTGGCTTTCGGCAGCGGTCATTCAGTTCTCCGGGATACGCAGCTCGGCCACGAAATCATAGGCGTCCCCGCGGTAGATCGAGCGGGTATATTCCACCACCCGGCCATCGGGCAGGAAGGCGGTGCGCTCGATCCTGAGGCCGGCGGCCATGGGCGCCACGCCGAGAAGCCCGGCCTCGGCCTGGCCGAGGTTGACGGCAGAGATCTTCTGGACGGCGCGCACGGGCCGGAGCCCGGCCTGCCCGAGAACCTCGTAGAGCGAATGGGTGACGGCAAGCGGATTCGGCAGGATGTCCGGCGGCAGCGAGGCGCGTTCGATCGCCATCGGCCGGTCGTCGGCGCGGCGCAGCCGGGCAAGCCGCGCCACTTGTGCGCCGGGGGCGAGGCCGAGGACGGCGACCTCCTCCTCGCTCGGCTGGAAGAGACCGCGTTCGAGCCAGACCACGCCCGGACGATAGCCGCGCCCGGTCATGTCCTCGGTGAAGGATGTCAGCCGCGACAGCGACTGTTGCACGCGCGCGCGCGCCGGCGCCACGAAGGAGCCCGACCCCTGGCGTTGCAGGATGAGGCCCCTCTCGGCAAGCTCGGCCATTGCCTTGCGGACGGTGACGCGCGAAAGGCCGGTCAACGTGGCGATCTCACGCTCGGGCGGCAAGGGCATGTCGGGCGCGAGGAAGCCCGAGGCGATGCCGGCCTCGATCCGCTTGCGGAGCTGGACATAGAGCGGCCCATGGGCCGGGTTCAGCCACTGGCCGGGGTCGAGATATTCGGCGATGGTCATGGTCGCCCCCCTGCCCGCCGGGTGGCGAGCGCGAGGGCGCCATCGAGCGCGCTGCCCTGCGCCGGCACGACGGGTTGGCCGATCCAGGCGGCGTAGGCCGGACCGAGCCCGCCGGTGAGGCAAAGGGGCTCGCCCTGGGTCCATCCCAGCGCGGCGAGTCCTTTCAGGATATAGCCGGCACCCTCGGTCATCAGCCGCGAGCCGAGGGGGTCACCCGCCCCGGCCGCGGCCAGGATATCGGGCGCGAGGCCGGCAAAGTCGGCAGGCCGCGCCGCCATCGAATGGGCGACGATGGCGGCGGGGTCGTCGCCGAAGCGGGCGAGGATGGCTTGCGTGAGCGCGGTCGCGGCGCCGATCCCGTCGAGCGAGAGCATCACCTCCTCGAGGCAGCGGCGCCCGAGCCAGGCACCGGAGGCCTGGTCGCCGATCTCGAATCCCCAGCCGCCGATGCCCCGGAACCCGCCGTCCGCCTGTCGGCCGAGGAACGATCCCGTCCCGATGGCCGCGACCGACCCCTTGCCCGACCCGAGCGCACCGGCAACGGTCGTCGGCCGGTCGTCCGTGACGACCGCATCGGTGAGCGGCAGCGCCGCGGCGACCCTGCCGGCGATCACCGGACCCGTCACCCCGGCGAGGCCAAGATGCGCGGCGGCGGCATGAACCTTCCCGGCGCCGACCCCGGCCTTCGCGGCGAGCGCGAGGATCGCCTCGCGGATCGTTGCCACGGCGCGGTCGAAATCGGTCGAGACATTGGCCGGGCCAAGCGTCACCTCATGCCGCAAGCCATCGGCGACGAGCGCTGCGCGACACGAGGACCCGCCGCCGTCGACCCCGAGAATTATCCTGCCGGTCTGACCCATGAAAATACCTTTATAATACCTTTTAGCAGAAGAAAAGGCCCGGCAGCGGTGGCCGTGGGGGCAGGAGGCACTCTCCAGCGCGGGAGAGAGAACCCGGTGGACAACAGGTATTAAAAAGGTATCATCATTGCATTCGGAGGGATTCGATGCCGAAATCCGCGACAGAGCGTCTGCATCCTTTGGCCCGGGGGCTCGACGCGCTCCCCGGCGCGGAGGTGCTCGGCCGGCTCCTTTCGGCGCAGGAGGAGGCTCTCGCGGCCATTCGGCCTGCCCTGCCCGCGCTCGATGCCGCGGCCACGCTGATGGCGCGCGCCGTGACGGCGGGCGGCGCGCTCGTCTATGCCGGCGCCGGGTCCTCTGCGCTGATGGCAATGGCGGACGGGCTGGAACTGTCCGGCACCTTCGGCCTGGACCCCGGCCGCATCCGCATCCTCATGGCGGGCGGCATGCCCCGCGATTCCCGCATGCCGGGGGCCACGGAGGACGATGCCGCCGAGGCCGAGGCAGCCGCGGCGGTCATCGACGCGGGCGATGCCGTCATCGCCGTCACCGCCTCGGGCAGCACGCCCTACACGCTTGCCCTCGCAAGGATGGCGCGCGAACGCGGCGCCCGCGTCGTCGCGATCGCCAACAACGCCGGCGCCCCGATCTTCGCGGCCGCAGAGGTTGCCGTGTGCCTGCCGACGCCGCCGGAACTTGTGGCGGGATCGACCCGGATGGGGGCGGGCACGGCGCAGAAGGTGGCGCTCAACCTCATGTCCACGCTCATGGGAATCCGGCTCGGCGCCATTCATGACGGGATGATGGTTGCCGTCGTCGCGGACAACGCAAAGCTGAAGGCGCGGGCGCGGACGATGGTGGAGACCATCGCCCGGGTGTGCCCCGAGGTCGCCGCCGCGGCCCTCTCCGAGGCGGGCGGCGCGGTCAGGCCGGCCGTCCTGATCGCGCGAGGCCTCACCCCGGACGCTGCGAGGACGATACTCGCACAAAGCGGGGACAATCTTCGCGCGGCACTCGCGCGGATCGAGACGACCGGCCCGGCAGGGTCGGCTGGAACAACCAACAAGGGAGCTTGAGATGAAACGGACCCGACTGGCCGGGCTGCTGCTGGCCTCCACGATCCTCGCCGCGGGCACGGCCACGGCGCAGGACGTCACGCTGACGATCGAGAGTTGGCGCAACGACGACCTGACGATCTGGCAGGACCAGATCATTCCGGCCTTCGAGGCCGCGCATCCCGGCATCAAGGTGCAGTTCACGCCTTCGGCGCCGACGGAGTACAATGCCGCCCTCAATTCCAAGCTCGATGCGGGCAGCGCGGGCGACCTGATCACCTGCCGCCCCTTCGACGCCTCGCTCTCGCTCTATCAGGGGGGCAAGCTCGCCGATCTCTCGGGCCTCGCCGCCATGGCCAACTTCTCCGACGTGGCCAAGTCGGCCTGGCAGACGGACGACGGGGCGGCCACCTTCTGCGTGCCGATGGCGAGCGTGATCCACGGCTTCATCTACAACAAGGACGCTTTCGACGCCCTCGGCCTCGCCCCGCCGGCAACGATGGAGGAGTTCTACGCCGCCCTCGACAAGATCAAGGAAGACGGCACCTACGTCCCGATGGCGATGGGCACCATCGACCAGTGGGAGGCCGCGACGATGGGCTACCAGAACATCGGGCCGAACTACTGGAAGGGGGAGGAAGGCCGCCTCGCCCTCATCAAGGGCGAACAGAAGCTGACCGACGAGCCCTGGGTCGCGCCCTTCCGCGAACTGGCGAAGTGGAAGGACTACCTCGGCGACGGGTACGAGGCGCAGACCTATCCCGACAGCCAGAACCTCTTCACGCTCGGCCGCGCGGCGATCTATCCGGCCGGGTCGTGGGAAATCTCGGGCTTCAACGCCCAGGCCGGCTTCACCATGGGCGCCTTCCCGCCGCCCGTCGCGGCGGCCGGCGACACCTGCTACATCTCCGACCACACCGACATTGCCATAGGCATGAACGCGGCCACGAAGCACCCCGAGGAGGCGAAGGCCTTCCTCGAATGGGTGGGTTCGAGCGAATTCGCCGCACTCTATGCCAACGCCCTGCCCGGCTTCTTCTCGCTGAACTCCGCTCCGGTCGAGATGGCCGATCCCCTGGCGCAGGAATTCGTCTCCTGGCGGGGCAAGTGCTCCTCGACGATCCGCTCGACCTACCAGATCCTGTCGCGCGGCACGCCGAACCTGGAGAACGAGACCTGGAACGCCGCCGCCAATGTCATCAAGGGCACCGAGACGCCCGAGGACGCCGCCAAGCGGCTGCAGGACGGCCTCGCCTCGTGGTACGAGCCGCAGAAGTGAGGTATCGCCCCGACGGGCGACCTGGCGGGGGGCCCTCGGCCCCCCGCACACCCCGAGAGTATGTCCGCCGCAATAAATGAGGGCACGCGCGATGGCAGTCCGGCCACGGTTCCACGTCGCGGTCTTTCTCGCGCCCGCCGTGCTCGTCTATACGGCGGTAATGATCTTTCCGCTTTTCAACACGTTGCGGCTTTCTCTTTATGCACGAGGCGGGACCGGCCCGGTCTTCGCCGGACTTGAGAACTTCCGCACGCTCTTTGGCGATCCGCACTGGTCGGCGGCTTTCTGGAATGCGCTCGGCAACAACGTGTGGTTCTTCGTGATCCACATGGCGGTGCAGAACCCGATCGGCATTGGCCTCGCCGCGATTCTCAGCCACCCGCGGCTGCGCTTCGCAACGTTCTACCGCTCCGCCATCTTCATTCCGACGATCCTGTCCTTCGTGATCGTCGGCTTCGCCTGGAAGCTGATCCTGTCGCCGATCTGGGGCATCGCGCCCTCCATGCTCGACGCGGTGGGGCTGAAGTCGCTCTATGCCCCCTGGCTCGGGAAGGAAGACTACGCGCTCACAACGCTCGCACTGATCTCGGTCTGGCAGTTCGTGGGCATCCCGATGATGCTGATCTATGCCGCCCTTCTCGCCATCCCCGAGGGCGTTCTGGAAGCGGGCGAGATCGACGGGATCACCGGCTGGGCGGCGTTCTGGCGGATCAAGCTGCCGCTTGTCCTGCCCTCCATCGGGATCATCTCGATCCTGACCTTCGTCGGCAACTTCAATGCCTTCGACCTCATCTACGCCGCGCAGGGCGCGCTCGCGGGGCCGGATTTCTCCACCGATATCCTCGGCACCTTCCTCTACCGGACCTTCTTCGGCTTCCAGCTCCAGCTCGGTGACCCCCACATGGGGGCAGCGATCGCGACGGCGATGTTCGCGATCATCCTGGCAGGGGTCTGCCTCTACCTGTTCCTCATCCAGACGCGCCTGCGGCGCTACCAGTTCTGAGGCCCCGATGAACCGCGCGCGCACCAGCAGGCTGAACACCGTCGCCGCCCATGCCGCACTTCTCGCCTGGACCGCGATCGCGCTCTTCCCGGTTTTCGTGATCCTGGTCAACTCCTTCAAGACCCGGCGGGCGATCTTCGCGGAGCCGCTTTCCCTGCCCTCCGAGGCGACGTTCTCGATGGTGGGCTACCGCACGGTGATGGCGCAGGGGGACTTCCTTCTCTACTTCCAGAATTCGCTGATCGTCACCGTCGGATCGCTGACCTTCATCCTGCTGTTCGGTGCCATGGCGGCCTTCGCGCTGTCCGAATATCGCTTCCGGGGCAACATGCTGATGGGGCTCTACCTCGCGCTCGGCATCATGATCCCGATCCGCATAGGCACGGTGGCGATCCTGCAGATGATGGTGGCGACGGGACTGGTGAACACGCTGACGGCGCTGATCCTCGTCTACACGGCGCAGGGCCTGCCGCTCGCCGTATTCATCCTCTCGGAATTCATGCGCCAGGTATCCGACGACCTCAAGAACGCCGGCCGCATCGACGGGATGAACGAGTATGCGATCTTCCTCCGGCTGGTGCTGCCGCTGGTGCGGCCGGCGATGGCGACGGTTGCCGTCTTCAACATGATTCCGATCTGGAACGATCTCTGGTTCCCGCTGATCCTCGCCCCCGGCGAGGCGACGAAGACCCTGACGCTGGGAAGCCAGGTCTTCATCGGGCAGTTCGTGACCGACTGGAACGCGGTCCTCTCGGCACTCAGCCTTGCGATCCTGCCCGTCCTCGTCCTCTATGTCCTCTTCTCGCGGCAACTGATCCGCGGCATCACATCGGGAGCGGTGAAATGAGAGTGCTGGTCGCCGGGCTTGGCAACATGGGCCGCTCCCATGCGCTGGCGCATCACCATCACCCGGGCGCGGAGATCGTGGCGCTGGTGAACCGCTCCGTCGCGGCGCTGCCCCGCGAACTGCAATCCTATCCTCTTTTCAGAGACTTCCACGCCGCCCTCGAGGCAACACAGCCGGACGTCGTGGTCATCGCTACCTATTCGGACAGCCATGCCGACTATGCCTGCGCGGCACTTGAGCAGGGCGCGCATGTCTTCGTCGAGAAACCGCTCGCGACCACGGTTTCCGACGCCCGGCGCGTGGTGGAAACGGCGCGGCGGACGGGGCTGAAGCTGGTCGTCGGCTATATCCTGCGCCACCATCCCTCGTGGATGCGGCTCATCGCCGAGGCGCGCGCGCTCGGCGGACCCTACGTCTTCCGGTTGAACCTCAACCAGCAGTCCACCGGGCCCGCCTGGGAGGTGCACAAGGCGCTGATGCGGACGACCCCGCCCATCGTCGATTGCGGCGTGCACTATGTCGACGTCATGTGCCAGATCACCGACGCCCCGCCCGTGCGGGTGCATGGCATGGGTCTGCGGCTTTCCGACGAGATTGCCGAAGACATGTACAACTACGGACAGTTCCAGGTGGTCTTCGCGGATGGTTCGGTGGGCTGGTACGAGGCCGGCTGGGGTCCGATGATGTCCGAGGTCGCCTATTTCGTGAAGGACGTGATCAGCCCGCGGGGCGCGGTCTCGATCCTGTCGGGGATGCACCCCGCCTCCGCCTCCGTGGAGGGGCACACCAGGGTCGGCTGCCTGCGCATCCATCGCGCCGACGGCACGGACGAGGATGTGGACTTCGCGGGCGAACCCGGCCACCAGGCGCTCTGCGATGCCGAGCAGGCCTTCTTGCTGCGCGCGATCGCCGAGGACCGCGACCTCGCGCGCCACATGGAGGACGCGGTTGCCTCGCTCGCGGTCTGCCTCGCGGCGGACGAGAGCATCCGGACCGGTCGCACCGTCCATCTGGATTTCCCAGGATGACCGCGCTCTCCCTTGAAAACGTAAGCAAATCCTTCGGCGAGGTGCAGGTTCTGAGGAACATCGACCTCGTGGTCGAGCCTGAGGAGTTCGTCGTGTTCGTGGGACCTTCCGGCTGCGGAAAGTCGACGCTGCTGCGCGTTGTCGCCGGGCTGGAGGATGCGAGTTCGGGCACCGTGCGCATCGTCGGGCGCGACGTCACGCGGACGCCTCCGGCGAAACGCGGCATCGCCATGGTGTTCCAGTCCTACGCGCTCTATCCGCACCTCGACGTCGAGGGCAACATGGCGCTGGGACTGAAGCACGCGGGCGAAAGCCGCGCCGTGATCGCCGAAAGGATCGCGACGGCGGTCCGCCTGCTGTCGCTAGAGCCCTACCTCAAGCGCCGGCCGGCCGAGCTTTCCGGCGGCCAGCGTCAGCGCGTCGCGATCGGCCGTGCCATCGTCCGCAAGCCCGACCTCTTCCTCTTCGACGAGCCCCTCTCGAACCTCGATGCCGCGCTCAGGATGGCGACGCGGGTCGAGATCGCACGGATCCACCGCGAACTCGGGACGGCGATGATCTACGTCACGCATGACCAGACCGAGGCGATGACGCTGGCAAACCGGATCGTCGTCCTGCGCGATGGCAAGATCGAGCAGGTCGGCAGCCCGATGGCGCTCTACAACGACCCCGACAACCTCTTCGTCGCGGGTTTCCTCGGAGCGCCCTCGATGAACTTCCTGCCGGCCGGCCGGCTCGGCGCGCCGGGAGCCACGGTCGGTGTCCGGCCCGAGCACCTGCGGCTCGCGTCGGAGGGGCCGCTCGCCGGCACGATCACACATGTCGAGCGTCTCGGCGCCGACACCAATCTCCTTGTCACGCTCGGCGGCGGGGAAACGCTGACCGTCCGTCTCTTCGGCCAGCACCCCCAGCAGGTCGGCGACGCCGTGGCGCTCGCCTTCGACCCGGCCAATGCCTTTTCCTTCGACCGTGAAGGCCGCCGGATCAGGCACTGATCCGCTTTTGCCTTGGCCGACGTGCTCCGACGGCGCGAAGCGGGAGACAGGCGTCTCAGGTGACGACGTCGGGGCCTGGTCGCCCCGTGATTGCCCGAATCGCCGCCAGCGCCTCGGCCGTGCGGATCACCGGGGCCAGCGCGGCCTGCACCTCGGCATCGAGCCCGTCCGGCCCCGCGACATAGCGCTCGAGATAGAGCCTGAGCGTCGCACCCTCCGTCCCCGTGCCCGACAGCCTGAGCACGATGCGCGAGCCGTCGCTGAAGACGACCCGCAGCCCCTGCCCGCGCGACATGCTGCCATCCACCGGGTCGGCATAGGCGAAATCGTCGGCCGCGGAGACCGTCATGCCCTCCAGACATTGCCCCGGCAAGGTCGGCAGGCGGGCGCGCAGGCCCTCCATGATCCGGTTCGCGAGATTGGCCGGCAGCGCCTCGTAGTCATGCCGGGAATAGTAGTTGCGGCCGAAGCGGCGCCAATGGTCGCTCATGATTTCCCGAACGGTTTCTTTGCGTTCCGCGAGGATATTCAACCAGAGAAGCACCGCCCAGAGCCCGTCCTTCTCGCGCACGTGGTCCGAGCCCGTGCCGAAACTCTCCTCGCCGCAGAGCGTCACCCGGCCGGAATCGAGAAGGTTGCCGAAGAACTTCCAGCCCGTTGGCGTCTCGTAGGACCCGATGCCCAGCACTGCCGCCACCCGGTCCGCCGCCGTCGAGGTGGGCATGGACCGCGCGACGCCCCTGAGCCCGCCGCCATACCCCGGCGCGAGGCGGGCGTTCGCCGCCAGGACCGCGAGGCTGTCGGAGGGCGCGATGTAGATGCCCCGCCCGACGACCATGTTGCGGTCACCGTCGCCGTCGGATGCCGCACCGAAATCGGGAGCGTCGGGGCCCATCATCTCGTCCATCAGGACCTTTGCCCAGGTCGGGTTCGGATCGGGATGCAGACCGCCGAAGTCCGGCAGGGGCGTGGCGTTCACCACGGTCCCCGGTGGGGCACCGAGGCGGTGTTCGAGGATCTCGACCGCATAGGGCCCGGTGATCGCACACATCGCGTCGAACCGCATCCGGAAGCCGCCCGAGAAGAGTGCGCGGATCTTCGGAAAGTCGAAGATCGTTTCCATCAGCGCCGCATAGTCGGCAACGGGATCGATGACGGAAACCTGCATTCCGCCAATATGTTGTTCGCCGATCCTGTCGATCTCCACATCTGCCTCGTCGGCAATGTGGTAGGCGTCGATCTCTAGCGTGCGGGCATGGATCGCCTCGGTCAGCGCCTCCGGGGCGGGGCCGCCGTTCGCGGTGTTGAACTTGATCCCGAAGTCCGCATCGGGTCCGCCCGGGTTGTGCGAGGCCGAGAGGATCAGCCCCCCATCGGTCCTGTGGAGGCGGATGAGATGGGACGCCGCAGGCGTGGACAGGAACCCGCCCCGCCCGACGATCACCCGCCGCGCGCCATTCGCCGCCGCCATCTTCAGGATCACCTGCACCGCGTGATCGTTGAAATGGCGCCCATCGCCGCCGACGACGTAGGTCTTGCCCTCGGCGCCCCCGGTCGCGTCGAACACCGACTGCACGAAGTTTTCAAGATAACCCTCTGACATGAAGACCTTCGTCTTCTTGCGCAAACCCGACGTCCCGGGCTTCTGCCCTTCGATCGGCCGTGTCCTGACCCGCATCCGATGCTCCCTGCCCTCGGGGCTAAACGAGGCTGGTGACCCAGAGGACCGTCGCGTCCTCCGGGCTCAGCGAAATGATATTGTGCCCCATCGAGGCATCGTAATAGGCGCTGTCGCCCCGGCGGAGGTCGACGGGCTCGTGGAACTCCGTGTAAAGCCGGGCTACGCCCGTCAAGACGTAGAGGAACTCCTCGCCGTCGTGGCGCACCCAGCCACCGAACTCCTCGAGGGTACGGGCACGGATACGTGCGGTGTAGGGCAGCATCCGCTTGGTGCGGAACGCCCCCGCCAGCAGCCGGTGTTCGTAGGTCGCGGTTGCCTGAGCCTGACCCTCGGCCGCCGTCGTCACCGCCATCCGCCCCGAAGCCTGTGGCCGCGAGGGCGGCGTGAAGAGCTGCGGGACGGTGATCGAAAGCCCCTGCGCCAGCTTCTTCAATGCCTCATAAGTGGGCGACATCTGGCCGTTTTCGATCTTCGAAAGCGTCGAGCGCGCGAGCCCCGCCTGGCTTGCCGCCCGCTCGAGCGTCCAGCCCCGCTCCTTGCGCAGATCGCGCACCCGCAGGCCGAGGTTCAGTGGCGCGGCCGGCACCTCCTGCGCCTGTCCGGCGCGGGCGATGCGGAAGATTCCGCTCTGGTCGATGTCGCTCATCTGTTCGGTCCTGACGCCGCCTCCGTGCATTAACGCCAATCCGCCATGCCTTGCAACGGCCCGGCTTGCGGCGTAGCGAGGGGTCATGCTGTCCGTGACCGACCCCGCCGCGCCGGCGCCCTGCCCCGCGCCCTTCAACCTCGCCCGCCACGTGCTCGCGGCGGCCGGGGAGCGGCCCGATCACATCGCGCTTCAGGTCGTGCGTCCCGACGGCGCAGAGCGCTGGAGCTACGCGCGGCTGGCTGCTGCGGTACAGGGCGTGGCGATGGGCCTCGCCGAGGAAGGGCTGCGGCCCGGCGACCGGGTGCTCCTCCGCCTCGGCAACGGCGTGGCCTTCCCGCTCGCCTTTCTCGGGGCGATCGCCGGCGGGTTCGTTCCGGTGCCGACTGCGGCTGGGCTGACGGCGGCCGAGGTGGCGCGGCTCTGCGCGCAGGTCCGGCCGGCGCTCATCGTCGCAGGGGCGGGCGCCGCGCTTCCCGAGGCGCCACCCTGCCCGGTACTCGACGAGGCGGAATTGCGCGGCTTCGAGGGCCGTCCTGCGCACGACTGGGCGATGGGCGACGCGGACCGGCTGGCCTACATCGTCTTCACTTCCGGGACCTCCGGCAGCCCGCGCGCCGTCGCGCATGCCCACCGAGCCGTCTGGGCGCGCCACATGATGCGCGTCGGCTGGCACGCGATCGGGCCGGAGGACCGGGTGATGCACGCAGGCGCGCTCAACTGGACCTATACGCTCGGCGTCGGGCTCTTCGACCCCTGGGCCGTGGGCGCGACGGCGCTGATCCCCGCCGAAGGCGTGGCGGTGGAACAGCTACCCCTCCTTGCCCGGCGCTTCGACGCCACGGTTTTCGCTGCGGTTCCCGGCGTCTTTCGCCGCATCCTCGCGCAAGGCAACAACCTCGCCCTGCCCCGCCTCCGGCACGGGCTCTCGGCCGGCGAGAAGCTGCCCCCCACGCTTCGCGCCCGCTGGCGCACGGCCACGGGCACGGATCTGCACGAGGCAATGGGGCTTTCGGAATGTTCCACCTTCCTCTCCTCCTCGCCCGCCCGCCCGGCCCCCGATGGCGCGACCGGCTACCCGCAACCCGGCCGCCGGGTCGCAGTCCTCGGCCCGGACGGAACGCCGGTGCCGCGCGGTGAGCCCGGGCTTCTGGCCGTGCATCGAAGCGACCCCGGGCTCTTCCTCGGCACCTGCGACGGCGAGACGATCACCCCCGTCTCAGACGACTGGTTCCAGACGGGCGACATGGTGGTCATGGCGGAGGACGGCGCGATCACCAGCCTCGGCCGCGCCGACGACATGCTGACCGCTGGCGGCTTCCGCATTTCGCCGGCGGAGATCGAGGCCGCGATGGCGGCCTGCCCCGGTGTCACCGCAACTGCTGCGGTGGAACTGCCGGTGAAGGCCGACACGACGGTGATCGCGCTCTTCTACGCCGGCGAGGCGGCGGAGACGACGCTGGCGGCCCATGCGACTTCCCATCTGGCGCGCTACAAGCAGCCGCGCCTCTACCTCCGGCTTCCGGCGATCCCGGTCACCGCCAACGGCAAGGTGAATCGCCGCAAACTACGCGAAGAATGGAAAGTAGAACCATGATAAAGCTGGATATAATCTCCGACGTCGCCTGCCCGTGGTGCTATGTTGGCAAGGCCTATCTCGACCGCGCGCTGGAGACCAATCCCGGGCATCCGTTCGAGATCGAATGGCATCCGTTCCAGCTTAACCCCGACATGCCGAAGGGCGGCATGGACCGGCGCAGCTATCTGGAAGCGAAGTTCGGAGGACAGGAGGGCGCGGTGAAGGTGCATCTGCCGCTCATCGAACATGCGAAGAAGGCGGGGGTCGAGCTGAACCTCGAACGCATCGGCCGAACGCCCAATACGCTCGACGCGCACCGGCTGATTCACTGGGCCGGGCTCGAAGGGCGGCAAACGCCGATGGTCTCTGCCCTCTTCCGCGCCTACTGGTGTGACGGGCGCGACATCGGCGATGCGGCGACGCTGGCCGAAATCGCCGGCGAGGTGGGACTCGATCGCGCCATGACCGAGCGCCTGTTGCAGGGCGATGCCGACGCCGACGACATCCGTGCCCGGGACGCCTATTCACGACAACGCGGGGTGAATGCCGTGCCGACCTACATCATCAACCATGTCCATGTCATCAAGGGCGCGCAGCCAGCCGAGACCTGGGCATATTGCATCGAGGAGATCGTCGCACGACTTTCCACACCCGACGCTGGACCGGACGCATGAGCGCGCCCGAGGCGCCGATGGTGCCCGTCCGCCGCCTGCCCTTGCCCGAGTTCATCGTGCTTCTGGCGATGATGTTCGCGATGACGGCGTTTTCCATCGACGCGATGCTGCCGGCCATGCCGGAGATCGCCGCGGACCTCAGCCCGGAGGCACCGAACCGCGCGCAACTCATCGTCACGAGCTTCGTCTTCGGCATGGGGCTCGGCACCTTTCTCACCGGGCCGCTCTCCGATGCGCTCGGGCGCAGGCGCGTGATCATCGGCGGCGCGACGCTCTACTGCCTCGGTGCGGCGCTCGCCTGGGTGGCGCCGTCGCTCTGGCTGGTGCTGGCGGCGCGTCTCCTGCAGGGATTGGGCGTGGCGGGGCCGCGCGTCGCGGCGATGGCGCTGGTGCGCGACCTCTATGCCGGCCGGCAGATGGCTCGGATCGTGTCGATCACGATGATGGTCTTCGTGCTCGTCCCGGCGGTGGCACCGCTCATCGGCTCCTTCATCATTGCGGGCTTCGGCTGGCGCGGCATCTTTCCGGCCTTCATCGTCTTCGCCGTTC
>NZ_JAYRTX010000074.1:0-16878 GCF_041919395.1 Albidovulum sp. | reverse complement strand
CCCCTGAGTGAAAGGACGCATTCGGCGGGAATGGTGCGATGCTGCCAGCGGTGCCTGTCGCGGCGCCAGTCGCGGTCGTCTCCATAAAGGAAGCTGTCGTCGTCATAGCGGTGGGCGACCTGCGGCGTGGGCCTATTCTTGTTCTTGTTGGCCTCGTTGATGATGACCCCGACGGCGGCGGCGCCCAGAAGCAGCGTCAGAAGGCGGCGGTCCTTGTCGTCCATCGCGGCGGCAGGAGCGGGCAGGACCGTGCCCAGGGCCAGCACGGCCGCGGCGAGGGTGGCGGTCAGTCGAGACGTCAGTTGGCGGAACATCGCGGCTCTCCTTCTGTGGGGCGGCGCGGGCCAGGCGCCCGCATGTCTGATGACGCAGGCTGCGACCGGTCCGGCGGGGCAGGCAATAACGCCCGGCCGATAGCCGATAACGATGCGCGTCGGTCAGATTTGTTATTGCCTAGCCCGGCCGGTCCGTCGCAGGTTGCTCGCATGATGAAACCGCGTGTCCTGACCGTCCTCACTCTCGCCGCCTGCCTGGCCGCAGGGACGGCCGACGCCGCCTGCCAGGTCCAGTACAAGGCGAAGCGGGACAATCCGCTGAAGCTCGACTTTGGCACGGCGAGCCTGCCGGATGACGCCTGCGCGTCGAAGGACGCCGCCGCGGCCGCACTCGCGCCGCAGCTTGCCGCAAAGGGCTGGACGCTCCTTGCGATCGTCTCCATTGTTCCGGGCGGTTGACACCGCCGGAGACACCGTATTGAGCGAACAGACAACCAGCGCCGCCGCCGAGGCGCTACGCGCCGGCAACCGCGTCGTCCTCTGGGGGATCGCCGCGATCGTCGCCATCCTCGCGCTGGCCGCCGTCCTGCTCTTTCTGTCTCTTCCCGACGCCAACGCTTTCAATGCGCGGGTCGAACGCATCTTCGTCGAGAACGACGCGCTGACAACCGGCGACCAGATCAAGCTTCTGGAGATTCTCGCGCAGTCGGGCACGACCTTTTCCGAGGTGCTTACAAGCTACCGCACGGTGATCTTCGTCCTGCTCGTCTTCTCGACCGCGCTGCTTGTGGCGGCACTCGTCTTCCTCGTGATGATCGTCGGGCTGAACCGCCGGATGAACGAGATCCGGCGCCAGGGCATCCAGGTCTCGTCGCTGCTCATCAGCCGCGCCGAAAATGCCGTCGTGCTGAACGACATGGCGTTCAGTCTTACGCCCGCGGCCATCGAGACCCTTTCGGTCCTTGCCGAGGCGCGGATGGACGACGACATCCTCTCCGGGGCGGAGATCGAGGCCGTCATCTCGGGAAAGAACGCCGCCGACTGCGACGAGGCCTCTGGCGCGATGCGGATCAAGCGGCTGAGGGATGCGCTCGGCAACCAGATGGTGGCGGAGCTTCTGGTGAAGAACATCGCCCGGCGCGGCTACATGCTCTCGGTCGACAAGGACGCGATCCGGATGATCTGACCGGGCCTTGCGTGCCGGGGCGGCGGGGCCTATATCGGCGCCTCATTTGGCCGGTGGGGGGATGCCCGTGATCCAGACACCCTTCTATCTGATCGACCAGGCGAAGCTGCTTCGCAACATGGAGATCATCGACCGGCTCCGCGCCGGCTCCGGGGCGAAGGCGCTTCTCGCACTGAAATGCTTCGCCACCTGGTCCGCCTTCGACCTGATGCGCGAGCATATGGACGGCACGACCTCTTCCTCGCTCTACGAGCTTCGTCTTGGCCGCGAGAAGTTCGGCAAGGAGACACACGCCTATTCCGTCGCCTGGGCCGACCACGAGATCGCCGAGGCGGTCGGCTATGCCGACAAGATCATCTTCAATTCGATCGGCCAGCTCGAACGCTTCGACAACCAGTCGGCGCAGATCGGGCGTGGCTTGCGCCTGAACCCGCGCTTCTCGACCAGCGGGTTTGACCTCGCCGACCCGGCGCGGCCCTTCTCTCGTCTGGGCGAATGGGACGCGGCGAAGATCGCCGAGGTGGTCGACCGCATTTCCGGCTTCATGATCCACTACAATTGCGAGAACCGGGATTTCGACCTCTTCGACCGGCAGCTTGGCCGGATCGAGACCGAATTCGCCCGCCTTCTGGAAAAGGTGCAATGGGTCAGTCTTGGTGGCGGCATCCATTTTACCGGCGAGGGCTATCCGGTCGACGACCTCGCCGCGCGGCTGAAGGCGTTCTCCGAGAAGTTCGGCGTGCAGGTCTATCTCGAACCCGGCGAGGCGGCGATAACCAATTCGACCACGCTAGAAGTCACGGTCCTCGACCTGCTGAACAACGGCAAGGATCTCGCCATCGTCGACAGCTCGATCGAGGCGCATATGCTCGATCTCCTGATCTACCGCGAAAGCGCGAAGCTGCCGCAGACGGGTGACCACGAATACCAGATCTGCGGCAAGTCCTGCCTGGCCGGCGACATCTTCGGCGATGCACGGTTCGCGCGTCCGCTGCGCGTCGGCGACCGCATCTCCGTGGCCGACGCGGCCGGCTACACGATGGTGAAGAAGAACTGGTTCAACGGCGTGAACATGCCATCCATCGCGATCCGCGCGCTGGACGGCAGCATCCGCCTCGTCCGCGAATTCGGCTACGAGGACTATGCCTCCAGCCTGTCGTGAGAGTGTCACACTCTCCCCTTCCACGGGCCCCTGAACAAAGGAGACAGCCGAAGTGAGAATGAACGTGCTCATCATCGGGGCGGGCGGCGTTGCGCAGGTCGTGGCGCACAAATGCGCGCAGAACAACGATATCCTGGGTGAGCTGCATATCGCGTCGCGGACCCGCGCGAAATGCGAGGCGATCATCGCCTCGGTCCATGAGAAGCGCGCGCCGAAGGTGCCGGGCCGGTTCGAGGCGCACACGGTTGACGCGATGGACACGGGCGCTGTCTCGGACCTCATCCGACGGACCGGTGCCGGGATCGTCATCAATGTCGGGTCCTCCTTCGTGAACATGTCCGTCCTCGACGCCTGCATCGGGACGGGCGCCGCCTACCTTGACACTGCGATCCACGAAGACCCCGCGAAGGTCTGCGAAACGCCGCCGTGGTATGGCAACTACGAATGGAAACGGCGCGACGCGGCGGAAAAGGCGGGCGTGACCGCCATCCTCGGCGTCGGGTTCGATCCGGGCGTCGTCAACGCCTATGCGCGTCTGGCCGAGGAGGAATACCTCGACACGATCGAGGGCATCGACATCGTGGACATCAACGCCGGCTCGCACGGCCGCTGGTTCGCCACCAACTTCGATCCCGAGATCAACTTCCGCGAGTTCACGGGAACCGTCTGGTCCTGGCAGAACGGCGCCTGGCAGGCGAACCGGATGTTCGAGGTGGGCAAGGAATGGGATATGCCTGTCGTCGGCAGGCAGAAGGCCTATCTGACCGGCCATGACGAGGTCCATTCGCTCTCGGCCCGCTACCCGCAGGCCGATGTCCGCTTCTGGATGGGTTTCGGCGATCACTACATCAACGTCTTCACGGTGCTTAAGAACCTCGGCCTTCTCAGCGAGCAGCCGGTCAGGACGGCCGAGGGGCAGGAAGTGATACCTCTGAAGGTCGTGAAGGCCGTCCTGCCCGATCCGGCATCGCTTGCGCCGGACTACATCGGCAAGACCTGCATCGGCGACTTCGTGAAGGGAACGAAGGACGGAAAGCCGGCCGGGGTGTTCATCTACAACGTGGCCGACCACAAGGAAGCCTATCAGGAGGTGGGCAGCCAGGGCATTTCCTACACTGCGGGTGTGCCGCCGGTGGCGGCCGCCATCCTCATCGCACAGGGCATCTGGGACGTGAAGAAAATGGTCAATGTCGAGGATCTTGACCCCCGGCCCTTCATCCGCCTCCTGAACCGCATCGGCCTGCCGACGCGCGTGATGGACGCGGAGGGAGACCGCCCGGTGGACTTCGCCTGACGGATCACCCCGCTCCCACGATCCGCGTGAAGGCCCAGACAAGTGCCATGAGCACCGGCTGGTGCACCAGATAGACCGCAAGGCTGTGCCGCCCGGCCCAGCCGAGCGCGCGGGCGATGGCCCCGGAAGGCGGGTGCCTGCGCAGCGCCGCGAAGAGTCCCGAGCGCGCGGCGATCTTCGCCGTGGCGATCCCCGCGAGGAGCGGCGCGACCCAGGGAAGGAACGGCTCGAAATCGACGGACCGGATGCCGTAGGTCGTGAGCCCGAGCCATGCGAGCCAAGGGGTGTCGAACGCCCCGGTCCGCAGAAACTGCGGCGCGGCGTAGGCAGCGAGTGCTGCCGCGAGCGTCACCGCTGCGGGCAGGCGCAGGAACAGAAGCCCCGCCACGCTCGCCGCCGCGATGGAATGCAGGATGCCGAAGAAGACGAAGGTGGAGGGGTCCGCCGCGTAGGTCGCCGCCGACACGAGCGCCGCGCCGCCGAGGATCATTGCGAGGCGCCGCCCGAATGCCCGCCAGCGGATGCCCCCGCCGTGGCCGAGCCACAGGCTCACCCCGGCGAGGAAGAAGAAGGTTGCCGCGATCGCCCGCGCGTAGACCCAGAAGAACCCGGTCGTGGTCGTGCCAGCCGGAAGGAACCCGAAGAACTCCAGGTCGAAGGTGAGGTGAAAGCTCGCCATGGCCACAAGCGCCACGCCCCGGGCCAGGTCCAGAACCGCGATCCGCCCTTGCGCCTGCACTGATCCTTGCCCCGCTTGCCCTGCCCTCGACGCCGAAGACTAGGAGGGTCGCGGGACGATGGCCAGCGGCGATCCCATCTGGGTCCACCAGCCACCCGCGCCATGTGCATGATCTCTGGCCATGGCATCCGAACCATGCGCGATTGGCAGCAGGGCGGTTGCCATTGGGGACCGGAAGGCGCGCCAAGGCCACGCCGGCTCCGTCCGCGCCATTGCCACGGTAACCTTCCACACCGGAACACACCCCTGCGCCGCCTCCGCCTGCGAGGGCCGGGGGCCGGGGACCTCTTGCAGGCCCGGTGCGCACCGACGGGCGCAGCCTGTCAGTCGGACGTCCCGCCGTAGGGGTCCTTCGGCCCGCGATCATCGGAAAGCGAGCCCTGCCGGTGCGCTATGAGGCGTTCGATGGCGTCGGCGACATGGATGTCGGCGATGGCGTATTCGGACCGCTCCACCCGGATCAGGTGCGCCTCGTGCAGCACGTCGGCGTGGGAAAAGCCGAAGGGCGGCTCGAACTTGTAGCTCGCCAGTTCGATCAGCAGGCCCATGGGGTCGCGGAAATAGATCGAGTCCATGAAACCCCGGTCCTTCACCCCGGAATGGCCGATGCCTCGTTTGTCCAGCCGTTCGGCGGCCTGCAGGAAAACCGCCCGCGACACCGCGAAGGCGAGGTGATGGACCTCGCCCGGCGCGGGCTTTTTCGGGCGGCCAGACGCCACCCGGTCCTCGTTGGTGAAGACGGTGATGAGCCGCCCGTCGCCGGGATCGAAGTAGAGGTGTCCTTCGCCCGGGTTGTCGAGGTTCGGCTGGTCGAAGACAAAGGGCATGCCAAGCACGCCTTCCCAGAAGTCGATCGAAGTCTGCCGGTCTGCGCCGAGCAGCGTAATGTGGTGGACGCCCTGGACCTGAAGCTTGCGCATCGCCCCCTCCGCTGTTTCAGGCCGAGCATAGCAGGCCCTGCGGAGATTGCCCGCGCCATTCCCGCACGGGCAAGGTGCGTCGTCACACATCCGCGGGCATGGGCTGGCGGCCCCGACAGGATTCGAACCTGTGACCTACCGCTTAGGAGGCGGTCGCTCTATCCCCTGAGCTACGGGGCCGCGCAGGGTCTGGATAGAGGCGCACCCCCGGTTTGGCAAGCGCGGAGGTCAGGCGCATGAGTCGGGCGGTGCGGCGGCCATCAGCTGCATGACCTCCTCGTCGGTCGTCTGGCCGAAATGCGCGTAGAACGCGCCTACCGCGTCGAAGAAGGCAGGCTGCGTCGGGCAGATCACCTCGTCGACCTCGGCGCGCAGATGGGCCAGCGAGTCCGGCGCGGCGACGGGCACCGCAAGGACGACGTGGGCCGGGTGCTGCCGCGCGATTGCCCGGAGGGCAGCGCGCATCGTCGCCCCGGTCGCAATGCCGTCATCGACCACGATGGCGGTCCGTCCCTCCAGCGCTACATGCTTCCGGCCCTTGAGGTAGGCCGTCCGGCGCGTCGCGATCGTTGCGAGCTCAGAGTCGGCAAGGCGCTCGATGTCCGCGTGATCGAGCCCGGCATGGCGGGCGATCTCTTCGTTCACCACGATTTCCGGGCGATCGCCATTCACCACCGCCCCCACCGCAAGCTCCCGGTGCCCCGGAACGCCGATCTTGCGCACCATGATCAGGTCGAGGGGCGCACCGATTCGCTTCGCGATCTCGGCGGCGACGGGCACGCCGCCGCGCGGCAGGGCGACCACCACGGGGCGTTCGAAGCCCCGGCGCGCGACCAGATCTGCCAGCACCTGTCCGGCTTCGACACGATCGCGATACCTGTCCATGCGCGCCTCCGCCATGTGCCGGGCAGATTAGCGGGGGCGTGGCCGAAGTCCTTGATCTTCATCAACTCCGCGGCGAACGGTCCCGACAGAGGCCATGGCGGCCGTCGCTGAACGCCGAGGGCACGAATCCGGTCCCTCTTGATCGGCGTCAGTCCGGCTCGGGGCGCGTCTCCTATGATCGTCGGCGCGAAAACGAAAACGGGGAGCGGGCTGATGTTTTCCAGGGCAGTCCGGATTTTCGAGGTCTTCGGCTTCCAGATCAAGGTGGACCCGAGCTGGCTGCTGATCGCCGCCCTGGTGGTCTGGACTCTTTCCGCGAGCTACTTCCCGGCCCAAGTACCGGGACTTCGCCCGGGTGACTACCTCGCCCTCGGGGTGGTCGCGGCGGTCGCGTTCTTCGGCGGGCTCATCCTGCACGAACTGGCCCATTCGCTCGTCGCGCGGCGCTTTGGCCTCAGGGTCGGCGGTATCACCCTTTTCATCTTTGGCGGCGTCGCCGAGCTCGACGAAGAACCGGCAAGCGCGCGGTCGGAGTTCTGGATCGCCATCGCCGGGCCGACAATGAGCCTCGCGCTGGCGGCTTCCTGCTGGCTCGCCCATGTGACGCTCGAGGCGACCGACGTTTCTGCCCCCGTGCAGGCGGTACTCGGGTACCTCGCGCTCATCAACCTCATCCTCGCGGTCTTCAACCTCCTGCCGGCGTTCCCGCTTGACGGGGGCCGCGTGCTGAGGGCGGCGCTCTGGCAGCGGTCGGGTGACATCGTGGCGGCGACCCGTCAGGCGAGCATGATTTCGGAGTTTCTGGCCTACGGGCTGATGACGTTCGGTCTTCTGGCGCTCTTCTCCGGCAATACGGCCGGCGGACTCTGGCAGGTGCTGATCGCATTCTTCCTTCTGTCTGCGGCGCGCGCCACCTACCAGCAACTCGTCATGAAAACCGCGCTCGGCAAACGGACGGTCGGATCCATGATGACGCGCAACACGATCGTGACGACGCCGGACGACACCTTGGCGAAGGTGGTTGATCGGCTCATGCTTCCGAACGCGGTGAGTTTTCTTCCGGTGACGGAGGGGGAACTGCTTCTCGGCTATGTGGACACGGCGCTGATCCGGCGGATCGACCGCGAGAACTGGGACAGCACTCATGTTGGCGACATCTACATCACCGCGGACGCGGGCAATACCGTGCCCCCCACCCTGCCGGCGGAAACCTTGCTGCGGCGGATCGCCGAAACCGGCCGGCGCAAATTCCTTGTCGCCGAACACCAGGGCCTGCTCGGCGTGATCACCCTTACCGACCTCCTGTCCTATCTCGCCGTCCTGCAAGAGATCGGAGTTGCGGGCCGCCCGGCGTTTCCCACGAGCAGACCGGCGAACCGCCAGCGTTGACGCCGCGACGACGCGCAGCAAGACTGCGCCGAACGACACCCGGGCGCGACAGATGGATGACGACGACCTCAGCGACGGAATTCTCGGTGCGGTGCTCGATGCCGCCGTCGATGCGGTCATCGTGAGCGACGCAAGGGGGCGGATCGTCCGTGCGAACACCGCCGCAGCACGCCTTTTCGGGCATGAGATCGACACCATGCCGGGCCGCCCGGTCGAGGACCTGATGCCCGAGTGCGAGCGCAACCGCCATGCGGCGGCAATGGAGCGCTACGTCCGGACGGGCGAGTCGCATGTGATCGGCATCGGACGCGAAGTGGAAGGGCTGCGCGCCGATGGAACGCTCTTTCCGCTGCATCTTTCCGTCGGTCACGCGAGCACCGACAACGGCGACTACTTCGTCGCAATCCTGCACGACCTGTCGCGCCGCAAGGCGGTCGAACGTTCACTGCAACACGCGCAACGGCTCGAGGCGCTCGGGGCGCTGACGGGTGGCGTGGCGCATGATTTCAACAACATCCTCACCGTCATCTCGGGAAACCTCGAGTTCCTGAAACGCTCGGTCACCGACAAGTCCGCCCGAACGCTCATCCGCGATGCGATGGAGGCCGCCAAGATCGGCGCGGACCTCACCGCAAAGCTCCTCGCGCTCGGACGGCGAAGCGCGCTGACCCCCCGCCTGCTCGATCCGGCAGCGGTGGCCAAGACCGTGCTTTCGATGCTGAAACGGACGCTCGCACCGGGTATCGACCTTCGCCTCGTCGTCGAGCCCGGCGTCTGGTCGGTTCAAGTGGACCCGATGCAGTTGCAGACCTCGATCATCAATCTCGCTCTCAACGCGCAGGACGCCATGCCCAAAGGTGGTTCCATCACGGTCGCGATCGGGAACGTGTCGGTTGACGACCGGTTTCTGGCCGAGGAGGTGCATGTCGCGCGCGGCAATTACGTGCGCATCTCCGTCACCGACACCGGCGTCGGCATGGACGAGGCCGCCCGGCGCCGGGCCTTCGAGCCGTTCTTCACAACGAAGCCCAAGGGGAGGGGCACCGGCCTCGGACTGTCAATGGTCTACGGCTTTGCCGGGCAGTCGGGCGGTCACGCCACGCTTTACAGCGAACCGGGTCTGGGGACGACCGTAAGCCTCTATTTTCCGGCCGCGACGCGCATGGCGGGCGAGGAGGCCGAGGCGTCCGCCGTGGGGATGCCATCGGAATCGGGTGGCACGTCGGGCCGCAAGGTGCTTGTCGTCGAAGACAACGACGCCGTGCGGCGGCTTTCGGTTGCGCGACTGGAGGCGCTCGGCTACCGGACATTGGCGGCGGGAAACGCCGAGGAAGCATTGGCGCTGCTCGGGACCGACCGCGACGTCGACGTGCTGTTCGCCGACATCGTCATGCCCGGGGCGCTGAACGGCCACGACCTTGCCCGCAAGGTCACGTCCGAGCATCCCCAGATGTCGGTACTTCTGACCTCAGGCTTCGCAGGCGGGATCGCTGCAACGGCGGCCGAGGAATTCCCCTTGCTCCAGAAGCCCTACCGGCAGTCGGACCTCGCCACGCGTCTTCGCATCCTACTGTCGCGCCGGCGCGGATGACGACGTGCGCGTCACTTGCGGTGTGAAGGTATAGCCGATTCCCCGCACCGTCTTGATGAGCTTCGGGTCGCCCGGCGCAGCTTCGATCTTCTTTCTGAGCCGGGCCACCTGGTTGTCGATCGTGCGGTCGAGCGGCGACCAGGTGGCTCCGCTGACCAGATCCATGATCTGCTCGCGCGACAGCACCCGCCGGGGATGTTCGAGAAACACCTGCAGAAGCCTGAAATCGCCCGAAGTCAGCTCGATTGGCGTGCCCGCAGGATCGCGGAGTTCCATCGTCGCAGGCACGGCGACGAAGCCCGCGAAGGCAAGCGCCTCCCGGCCCTCCGGATCGGAAACGGTGCCCGAGGCAGCGGACACCTCGTCAGATGTGGCGGCCGGCCGGCGTCGACCGGTCCGTCGTAGAACGGAACGAACCCGCGCCAGAACTTCCCGCAGGTGGAATGGCTTGGCGATGTAGTCGTCCGCGCCGACCTCCAGCCCGACAACGCGGTCGATCACGTCGCCGCGCCCCGTGACCATGATGATCGGCACGTCAGACACCTGCCGTACCACGCGCGCAATCTCGATGCCGCTTTCGCCACCGAGATTGAGATCGAGCGTGATGAGGTCCACGCCGCCCTCGCGCACCCTTGAGAGTACGTCCGAGATATCCTCGCTCTCGATTACAGCATAGCCATCGCCTTCGAGGCATCGACGAAGAAGCGAGCGCACTCCGGGCTCGTCATCTACCACGAGAATCGTCGCAGCGGCCATGTCGACCCCGTGTTTCCTCCGGCGCTCGCTCCCGAGATAGAAGCTGGGCAGTCCGTGTCAATGTGCCGACCCAGCCCGGCGGCGTCTGAATACAATTTGATACAAGGGCTGAGATAGTACGGTTACCTTGGCACATCAGACTTCCCTCAAGCAACAAGGGGGGTCACAATGCAGTCAGCCGTCCTCAAGCGCGCCCAGCCATTCGACGAGGCGATCGAACCGCGCCAGGCTCGGCGCAGATCGCTGTCGGATCCGGTGCCGCGACGGCTCCGCCTCGGCCAGCCGCTCTTCCACGAAGGCGACCGCGCGCAGCATGTCTACCAGATCGGCAGGGGCGTGATGCGGCTTGCGCGCATGCAGACGGACGGGCGGCGCCAGGTCATTTCCTTCGCCTTTCCCGGAGATGTGGTCGGTCTCCCCGACAATGGCCGGCATACAACCGAATGCGAGGCAATTACCGAGTGCGAGCTTCTTGCGCATCGCTTCCCCGGTCTTGCCGGAGCGGATCGGAACCCGGACATGCAAAACTTCCTGATGGATGCGGCCCTGCAGGAGATCCGCCGGCTGCAGGACCACTTTCTGCTGATCGGGCGCAGGCTGGCGCTCGAACGGACAGCCGCCTTCGTCGCCCTTCTGCTCGACCGGATAGCGGAGCCTCTTGGCCGCTACCGTGTCGTGCGGCTGGCGATGAACCGGACAGACATCGCCGACTATCTCGGGCTTACGCCGGAAACGGTGAGCCGATCCTTCACCGAGCTTCGCGGCCGGCGCATCCTGGCCCTCGACGATGCCAATACCGTCGTCGTCCTCGATCCGGCAAGACTCCGGATTCTCGCGGCCGGCGCCATGGAAGCCTGAGGTCGCCTGCCGGACCAGCGGCTGTTAACGCTAAACATCGTGCGCTTCCGGACTTGGAGCCGCGTGACTTTGGCGCTAATGAGTAAGAAAATTTCGCCGCGGGGGAGATCTCGGGAATGAACGGACACGTCGAGCCGCGCCGGACGTTGACGTTGCGCGATGTCTCCGAAGCCTCGGGCGTATCGGAGATGACCGTAAGCCGCGTGCTTCGCAACCGAGGCGACGTGTCCGACTCCACCCGCGAACGGGTACTGGAAGCGGCGCGGCGGCTTGGCTACGTCCCGAACAAGATTGCCGGCGCGCTCGCCTCGCAACGGGTCAATCTCGTCGCCGTGATCGTGCCGTCGCTGTCGAACCTCGTCTTTCCCGAAGTGCTGAGCGGGATTTCCGAGGAGCTCGAGGACAGCGGCCTTCAGCCCGTCTTCGGCGTGACCAACTATTCGGCCGAGCGCGAGGAATCGGTGCTATACGAGATGCTGTCGTGGCGGCCCTCGGGCGTGATCATCGCCGGGCTCGAACACAGCGACGCGGCCCGCGCCATGCTGCAGAACGCGGGTATCCCGATCGTCGAGATCATGGATGTGGATGGCGAAGCGATCGATTCGGTGGTCGGCATCTCGCACAAGCGCGCGGGGCTGGAGATGGCGCGGGCGATCGTGAAGGCAGGCTATCGCCGGATCGGCTTTCTCGGCACGAAGATGCCGCATGACCACCGGGCGCGGAAGCGGATGGAAGGGTTCGAGGCGGGACTGGCCGAGGCAGGGATCGAGCTTGCGGACCGGGAATTCTACTCCGGCGGCTCCGCGCTCCTGAAGGGGCGCGAGATGACCGAGGCGATCCTGAAGCGCAATCCAGATCTCGATTTCCTCTACTATTCCAACGACATGATCGGGGCAGGGGGGCTTCTTTACTGTCTCGAGAGCGGGATCGACGTGCCCGGCAAGCTCGGGCTCGCCGGGTTCAACGGCGTCGATCTGCTTGAAGGCCTTCCGCGCCGGCTGGCGACGATGGACGCTTGCCGGCATGAGATCGGGCGGCGGGCCGCCGCGATAATCGGCGGACACAGCGAAAGCGGTCTCATCGGCGGCGAGCGGGTGGAACTGACGCCGGTGCTTCAGCTGGGCGACACGATCCGGCGCAGCTGACCTCGCGTCGGCGCCTCAGGCGCGGCGCAGAATGTAGATGTCCATGATCCAGCCGTAGCGCGCGCGCGCCTTCTCCCGCGCCGCGACGATGCGATCTGACACTTCCGAGAGCGGGCCGGCGATGAGCAGTTCGTTTTCCATCCCGAGATAGGCGCCCCACCAGATCGCCACCCCGTCGGACGCGATCGCGTGGAACGAGCAGTCGCCGTCGAGCATGACGGCCACGGTATCGACGCCCAGTGGCCAGCCGTGGTCGCGCAACTGGCGCCCGGTGGTGACGATGAACGGTTCCCCGACCTCGTTCAGGGGGATCGCATGGGCGGCCGTCAGCACCTGGAGCGAGGTGATGCCCGCAACAACATGCACGGACAGGGGCAGGGTCCGAGAGACGCGCTGGGCGATGCGCAGCGTGCTGTCATAAAGCGACGGGTCGCCCCAGACCAGAAGCGCTACCCGCCCCTCGCGCCCGATTTCCGCCAGAATCGTGTCTTTCCAGACCGCGGCAATCGCCTCGTGCCAGTTGTCCACGCCTTCCCGGTAGCTCGGGTTCATCGCATCGCGCACGGGCAGGTCGAACTCGGCGACACGAGAGGCCGGGTTGGTGAGGACGTCGGCGCAGATCGACCGGCGCAACTCCGCCAGATCGGCCTTGGTCTCGCCTTTCCGCGGAATCAGGATCAGATCCGCCGCATTCAGCGCCTTGATCGCCTGAAGCGTCAGATGGTCGGGGTTGCCGGTGCCTATCCCGATGAGGTGGAGCTCGATCATGGGGCGCTTCAACAACAAAAGGACGCGGCCCGCAAGCGGGGCCGCGCCCGATGCGTCGGCGGATGGTTCATGCGGCCAGGTGCAGGCGACGCTCGAACAGGCGGCCGCCGGTCAGGTCGCGCAGAGACTTCGCGGCGGCAAGTACGGCGAGATCGGCGAGGGGTTCGATCAGCACGACCATCATGTAGGCCGCGCCGAAGCTGGCGACGGCGGCGATGTTCGCGGCGCCGAAGCCCTGGCCATAGAAGGCCCAGAAGCCGACCCAGGCAACGACGCCGGCCTGATACGCGGTCGAGAGGGCGAGCGCCTGGCCGTAGCGCAGATCGACGTAGGCCGTATCGGGCGCGATGATCCGCCGTGCCAGCATCTGCAGCGCGAAAAGCGGCACGAGAAGCGTGGTGACGTTCATGCCGTATTGGGGCAGGTCGAAGGGCGCGAAGACCAGGCCCTGGACAAGCAGGCCGAGCGCAAGGCCCAGCGCGGCGGGCGCTGCCCCGAAGAGCAGGAACAGCGTCGAGCCGAGGATGAAGTGCACCTCGGACACCCCGACGGGGAAGTGCGGCAGGATCTGGAAGAAGCTGAAGACGAGCCCCGCCGTGATAGCCGTGCGGCCGGCGAAGGCCGCAACACCCGCTGCGCGGACGGTCCTGACGGTTTCGCGCAGCGCCATGGCGCCGGCCGCCGCGGCGGTGGCATGGCTCAGCACGATCTTCGCGCCGTCCACGATACCCGGTTCGATATGCATGATGGTCTCCCAGCAGGATGGATGATGAAGGCGCCGGGGCCGCTGATCCAGCGGCTCCGGAAAATCGCTTATGCGGGCGTTCTTGACCAGAGCCGCCCGGCGAGCCAGCCGAGTGCCCCCCAGACGACGAAGCCGACGCCGAGAACCCGCGCCGCGAATTCGGCGGCAAGCTCCGGCGGGGCGATGCCGTAGAACTGATCGAGTCGCGGAGCGCCGATGGCATGTGGTGCGGCCAGAAGTGCGCCGCCGAGTGCCGCCGTCAGGGCGGTGCGGCCATAGCCGAGGAGCGCGAGGCCCACACCGGTGGCAAGAACGGTGCCGAGCCACCATGCCTGCCGGGCGCCGAGGTCGGCTGCGACCGAGCCCGGCAGTTCGGGCGGCAATCCCATGGCCGGTGCAAGCTGAAACGCCGCAAAACCCGAAAGCCCCCAGAGCACACCCTCACCCGCCGAGACCGTCCGGCCGAAATGTTCCGCCAGCGAGAAGCCCGCGACGAGAAGAATGCCATAGGAAGCATAGATCAGCGTGGTGAACAGAACCGTCAGCGCGTTGCGCTGGAAGTCGTCCGTATTGTCGGCACCTGCCGCTCCGTGGTCATGACCCGCGACCGCCTCGTCCCCGGCATGATCGTGCGTCGCAGCCTGGGCCTCGACTTGATGTTCGAAATGCACCAGCGCGCCGGTTTCATATTGCTCCCCCAGAAGGATCAGGTTCTGGACGAACGCGAAATGCAGCACGGCCGCAAGCAACCCTGCCGCAAAGCCGGCGATGATGCCGCCGGCCAGCATGCGTTTGATCATGAGGTCAGACCGTCGGCCCGCTCAGTGGCAGGGGAAGCCGGTCGCGTGGCGCATGTCATGCGCGGCGTCATGCAGCGTCGCCGACTGGGCATGGCCGGCCAGGAAAAGGCCGGTGGCACCGATCAGCGCGACAAAGACGATGGAAAGGGTGGCCGAACCGGTCTTGGCGGCGGCTTTGGTCATCGCGGTCATGTTCATCTCCCTGCCGTCACACCCGACGGCGTTCGCGTTGCGTCGTCGCATGGCCGGTCTCCTGACTCGCGGGTCGCTGCGGCCTTTCCGCCTTCCCGGGGCAGGCACCCCAGTGGCTTCTGGAAGGCCGCTCGCCGCTTACAGTCGCGGGGGCGGTTGGGGCTTGGGGTGCCGCCTTTGGTCCACCCTACCCCATTCCCGTTTCAGTCCCGGCGCTTTGCGCCTGAAGGACACCATACCGTGACCATGTGCCAGCATTCTCGGATGCGGGTCAAGGCGGATTGCGGCGCGGGCAGGGGCGGATGCGACCTTTCCGTCACCCCGGGATACGCGCCAGCGCCTTTTCCCTGAGGGACCCGAGCGGGCGCGCATCGGCAAGGTTGCCGTCCGCCGTCGCGCCATAGAGGCGCAGGAAGGTGACGAGGCTCGGGATATCCGCCTCGGTCAGGTCGCCGAAGAGATAGGCAGTCTTTCCGTCCGCGCGCACCGCGACGGTGGAGGGCCGGGTGCAGCCCGACATGCAGTCCGTCTCGTCGATCCGCGCGGCGAGGCCGGCGGCGGCGACCGCATCTGCGAGCGCCGTGGCCAGCCCCGCGCGCCCTGCCGGGCAAGAGCGGCAGATGGTGAGAACCGCGGCCATGCGCTCAGCCCTCTGCCAGCGGACCGAGGAGGATCAGCGCGGGGCCGTCGCCGGCCTCGGCCGCGATCTGCGCCTCCATCGACCCGAGTGTGCCGCGCACCAGCTTCTGGGCCGGCGTAGAGACGCTTTCGGCCAGCAGCGCAGGCGTATCCGCCGGCATGCCGGCCGCGCGCAGGCGGCGTGCGAGCTCGCCGAAGGTGCGCTTGCCCATGAAGATGACGGTCGTCGCCGTGGCGTCGGCCAGCGCGGCGAGGTTCAGGTCCGCAGGCAGCGATCCGGTCATGTCGTGGCCCGTCACGAACTGCACCCGCCGCGCGGTCAGACGCCGCGTCAGCGGGATTCCGGCCGCCGCCGCCGCTGCCATGGCCGAAGGTACGCCCGGCACGATCTCGTAGCCGACGCCGGCCTCCCGGCAGGCCACGATCTCCTCCTCCAGCCGCCCGAAGAGGCCGCTGTCACCGGACTTCAGCCGCACGACCCGCGCCCCGGTCAGGGCGTAGTCGACAAGAAGCCGGTTCACATGGTCCTGCTTCGCGGAGGGCCTGCCGGCACGCTTGCCGACACCGACAAGGTCGGCACCCGGCCGTGCATGAGCGAGGATGGGCCCCGAGGAGAGGTCGTCGAAGAGGACGACATCGGCCGTCCGCAACCGCTCTGCCCCGCGCAACGTCAGCAAGTCCGGATCGCCCGGTCCGGAGGAGACGAAACTGACGAACCCGCTCATGTCGCCTCCGCGATCAGGTGGAAGAACGTGCCGGTCGCATGCCCCCGGCGAGAGCCCGTTTCGGGCACGGGCTCGCCATTGGCATCGGTGACGTGCGCAAGTGGCATATCGGGTTGGGTGAGGATCGTCGAGTAATGAAACTCGTGTCCCCGGAGCCGGGCTCCAGGCCCGTGACCGGGCATCGGCACGGCAAGATCGGCCAGCCGGTAGCCAAGGTGCATCCGGCGCTTCTCGAACGAGGTGACGAGGCCAAGGAGTCCGGACATCTCGTGCCGGTGCCCCTCGCGGTCGATGATCGCCTCGCCCATCGCCATGTATCCTCCGCACTCGCCGTGCACGGGCCGGGTTTCGGCGAAGCCTTTGAGACCCTGCCGGAACCGTGCCGCGGCCGCGAGCGTCGGCCCGTGTAGCTCGGGGTATCCTCCCGGCAGCCAGCAGCAGTCGGCGGAGGCATCCGGCCCCTCGTCAGCGAGCGGCGAGAAGGGCAGCACCTCCGCCCCGGCGCGCCGCCAGCCGTCGAGAAGATGCGGGTAGACGAAGGAGAAGGCCGCATCGCGGGCAAGGGCGATGCGCTGGCCGGGGGGCGTCACAGGCACGGGAGCGTCGGCGCGAAGCCGCGTCCGGCCGGCAGCCCTCCGCACGGCGTCGAGATCGAGATTCGCCGCTATGAACGTGGCGGCTTCCGCCACGATCCGGTCGAGTTCCGGCGTCTCCTCGGCCTGGACGAGGCCGAGGTGCCGTTCGGGCACAGAAACACCCGGATTGCGCGGCAGCGCGCCGATGACGGCGAGTCCAGCCGCCTCCATTCC
>NZ_JAYRTX010000073.1:0-17179 GCF_041919395.1 Albidovulum sp. | reverse complement strand
CCGATGATGTCGCCGAGACCCGGCCCGATGTTGGCGATGGCGGTTGCCGCGCCCGAGATCGCGGTGACGAAGTCGAGCCCGGTCATCGACAGTGCGACCGCAACGAGGCCCAGGGTGACGATGAAGACCCCGAGGAAGGCCATGACCGAGAAGAGCACCTCTTCGGTGACCGGCTGCCCCTCGTAGCGCGGGGCGAACATGCCGTGCGGGGAGTGGATGCGGCGGATCTGAGCCCGGATGGCGGCGGCGAGGAGCTGGTAGCGGAAGATCTTCACCGAACAGCAGGTCGAGCCGGCGCAGCCGCCGATGAGCCCGATGAAGAAGAAGAGCACGACGGGGAACGGCCCCCAGAGCTGGTAGTCGACGCTCGCGTAGCCGGTGCCGGTGATGATCGAGGTGACGTTGAAGAGCGCCTCGCGCAGTGCGTGTTCGAGGTTGTCGTCGTTGGCGAGCACCCGGTAGGCCGCGATCATCGCCACGAGCGCGGCGATGGTCCAGAGAAAGGCCCGCACCTGCGCATCGCGCAGGAGCGGCCGGGTGGAGCCCGCGAGCATCTGGACGTAGCGGACGAAAGGGAGGCTCGCGAGGACCATGAACACCGCCGCGAGATATTCCGGTGCGCCCTGGTACGGCCCGAACGAGGCGTCCGAGGTGGAAAAGCCCCCCGTCGACATCGTCGTCAGCGCGTGGTTCACCGCGTCGAAGCCGCCCATGCCCACCCCGCCGTAGGCCACCGCGCAGGCAACGGTCAGCGCGACGTAGATGGCCCCGATCCGGGCCGCGATCTCGGCCGCGCGGGGCAGCACCTTGCCGCCGGTCTCGAAGGCCTCCGACCGGAAGATCTGCATGCCACCGACGCGCAGTTCCGGCAGGAAGACCATGGCCACGATGATGATGCCGATGCCGCCGAACCATTGCAGCATGGACCGCCAGAGGAGGAGGCCCCGCGGCAGGTACTCGAGCCCGGTGAAGACCGTGGCGCCGGTGGTCGTCATCCCCGACATGGACTCGAAGACCGCGTCCACGGTGCGTGCACCGGTCGCGCCGAAAATGAAGGGCAGCGCCCCGTAAAGGGGCAGCACGACCCAGACGCCGGTGGCGAGCAGAAAGGTCTGCTGCAGGCTCAGACGTTCCGCGACGCCGTTCGCACAGGCGAGCGCCAGAAGCCCGCCGCTGGCCGAGGTGACGATCGCGCTTTGCAGGAAGGCGCGCCAATGGGCGTCACCGGCGGCATAGTCCATCGCCATCGGCAGCGCCATCGTCGCCCCGAGGACTGCGGACAGCAGGCCGATGACATATCCGACGGGACGCAGGTCGAGCATGGGGCGAGCCTTCGCGGCCCGGGCGCTCTCTGTCAAGCATGCCCCGTGCGACCGCGCCTCAATCCCGCCAGAACCGCGGCAACAGGATCACCAGGACCGAGAGAAGCGAGAGCCGCCCCATGATCATGGCGAGGATCATCAGCGCCTTGGCCACGTCGGGAAACTCGACGAAGGTGCCGGTCGGCAGGACCATCGGCCCGTAGCCGTAGCCGATGTTACCGATCGAGGTCCAGGAGGCGAAGAGCGCGGATTCGAAATCCACGCCGGTCTCCACGATCAGGAGCGCGATGATCCCGAAGGTGATGATGTAGGCGCCAAGGTAGAGCACGATGGCGTCCATCGTGTCGACGTCCACGGCGCGGCCGGCATAGCGCACCGGCGCGAGCCGGTGGGGCGCGTGGATGCGCCGGATCTGCGCGCCCAGTGCGCCGAACAGCACCTGTACGCGAAAGACCGACAGGCCCGCGGCGCTCGATCCCGAACAGGCGCCGATCACGCCCATCCAGAGCGCGACCACCGCCGGGAAGCCGCCCCAGACGGGAAAGTCCCCGGTCCCGAAGCCGGTCGAGGACATGATCGAGACGAGGTTGAAGAGCGCCTCGCGGAAGGCGGGCTCCAGCCCCTGATCGCTCGTTGCCACGCGCCATGCCACGACGGAGCCGACCCCGGCCATGACCCAGCCGAGATAGCCGCGCACCTGCGGGTCACGCCAGAGCGGACGTGCCGATCCGCGCAGAAGCTGGACGTAACGGATGTAGGGCAGGCTGCCGAGCAGCATGAATACCGCCCCGGCATAGAGGATCGGGGCCGAATACCCGGTGAAGGATGCCGCACGGGGCGAGAAGCCGCCGGTGGCGATGGTGGCGAGGGCATGGGTCACCGCCTCGAACGGCTCCATGCCGACCATCGCGTAGACCGCCATGCAGAGAGCGGTCAGCAGGGCATAGACAAGGAAGAGGTCGCGCGCGATGTCGGTGGCGCGGGGCAGGACCTTGCCGAAGGTGTCGAAGCCCTCGGTGCGGAAGAACTGCATGCCGCCGACCCGCATCACCGGCAGGAAGATCATCGCGATGAAGGCGATGCCGAGTCCGCCGAGCCAGTTGAGCATCCCGCGCCAGAGCGTGACGCCGGGCGGCAGGTCGTCCACCGCCAGAAAGACCGAGGAACCGGTCGTGGTGATGCCCGACACGGCCTCGAAATAGGCGTCGATGAAACGCGCGCCCGGGGCACCGAGCATGAAGGGCAGCGCCCCGAACACCGGAACGAGGAACCATATCCCGAGCGTCAGCAGGAAGGCCTGGCGGATCGACAGGCTCTCGCCAGCGCTGTTCCGGCAGGCGACAGCGGTCAGCCAGCCGGTCATGATCGCGAAGAGCGACGCTGCCGTGAATGCCGGAGCGTTGCCGTCGCCCAGCGCGCCGTCAAGCACGATGGGCGCGACCATCGTCACCCCGAGCGCGGCTATGACGAGACCGATCACATATCCGACGGGGCGCAGGTCGACCATGATGGCGGAGGGTTGGCCGCAGCCCGCGGCGCTGTCAAGCGCCCAGACAGGGTGTCGGTCGGGCAGGATGCGGGCCGCGCGGCGCAAACGCCTGCAATCGTCGCCTCCGTCCGCCCGCTGCCGCGAGGGCGACGATCAGCCCGGACGGTGCAGCGTCGAGAAGAGCTTCGGGTCGATACTTTCGGCCACGAAGGTCGGTCCCTCGGTCAGGACCGACACCGCGTCATGCGAATGCAGACTCTCCTGGTGGCTCGCGACCACGCGGAAATCGCCCACCCTCGGCTCTGCCAGAAGCCGCTCGGCGAAGCTGCGCGCCGCGTCCTCCACGAAGATCGGGTTCGCGGCGTTCAGTTCGGCGAAGGCCTGTTCGTCCTCGCGCTTCACCATCACCTGCGTCTCCGTCGGAACCGCCGCCCGCGCGAGGTCGATGAGATCCTCGTACCACAGGCGCCTCGGCCCCTCCTCCACCACCGAAATCCGCGCGACGGAGCGCTGCGAATGCGGCGTGGCGAGTTGGCTGCGGGTCGCCCGCGCATGTTCGGACAGTTCCAGCGAGCAGGGGCAGGTCGAGGAATAGACGTAGTCGAGATGGGTGATCCGCTTCTGCCGCCCGTCGCGTTCCATCAGTTCCAGGGCGATGTCGTAGTACTGCCAGCCTTCGAGCCCGGAGCGCAGCGACCGGACCTTTGCCGGGAACGAGAAGCGCATCATCAGCCGCGCATCCACGCTGTCGTGGTCCTTCTTGTAGTCGTCGAGCACGGCCGCCAGCACGGCGAAGGAGAAGGTCCGCTCGGCATGGGCATAGAAGGACCGCATGATGCGGCTCATGTTGATGCCCTTCTTCTCGCCGATGAGGCTCACCGTGCCGGTGACGGAGGTCTCGAGCGTCAGGTCGGAGCCGTCGCGGGTGTGAAAGCGGATCGGCAGGCGGAAGTTCGAGATGCCGACATGCTGGATCTGCGCCTTCGCGCCGACGATCAGGCTGGACGGGCCGTTCTGCAGATCGGGCAGCGTGGCGCGATAGGCGGCGTCGGCGGCGAAGTCCGCGGGGTAGACGCGCGACAGGTCGGGATAGTTCGTGAGCTTGCCCTCCGGCAGGAGCCGGGCGATGGCGGGATCAAGCCGCGCGACCTCCACCGGGTCGGCCGCCGCCGCCCACTCGCGCAGCACGGAAAGCGCCTCGGCGGCGTCCTTGGCGTCCGGCGTCTCGCCGATCTTCCGGATGAAGTTCATCGCGCCCTCCTGCGGTGCCGGCAGCAATGCCCATTATGTGGGCGCGCCACCGTCCATGTCCAACGATACGCGCTCAAATACGTTCCAGACGCGACACCGGATCACACCGCGCGCCATTCACGCGGCGTCAAGCGCGGCCATCACGTCGGCGATCAGGTCGCCCGTGTCCTCGATGCCGAGCGAGAAGCGGACAAGACCCGGCGTGATCCCCAGAAGCGCCTTCTGCTCCACCGGCAGCCGCTGGTGCGTGGTCGTCGCGGGATGGGTCGCGATCGACTTCGCGTCGCCGAGGTTGTTGGATATCTTCGCGATCCGGAGGGCGTTGAGGAACCGGAAGGCCGCCGGCTGGCCGCCGGCGAGGTCGAAGGTCACGACCGTGCCGCCTGCGCCCATCTGCTCCATCGCGACGCGGTGCTGCGGATGGTCCTTCAGCCCCGGGTAGATCACGCGCGCAAGCTTCGGGTTCCCCGCCAGCGCCTCGGCCATCGCCTGCGCGCTGGCCGCCTGCTGGCGCACCCGCAGGTCCAGCGTCTCCAGGCCCTTCAGCATCACCCAGGCGTTGAACGGGCTGAGCGCGCCACCCGTATGCTTGAGGTAGGGCTCCAGCACCTTGCGGATATAGTGCTTCGTGCCGCAGACGACGCCGCCCAGGCAGCGGCCGGACCCGTCGATGTGCTTGGTCGCGGAATAGACGATGACATCGGCCCCGAGCGCGACCGCCTTCGAGAAGGTCGGCGTTGCAAAGACATTGTCGACAATCACCGTCGCACCGACGGCGTGGGCGATCTCGGCCACCGACTTCACGTCGATGACCTCCAGCGTCGGGTTCGACACGCTTTCGAGGAAGACGGCCTTCGTCCCCTCGCGCAGCGCCGCCCGCCACTGGCCGAGGTCGGTGCCGTCGACCAACGTCACCGCCACGCCGAAGCGTGCCAGGAGATCGAGGACATAGAGGCAGGAACCGAAGAGCGCCCGGGCCGCCACGACATGATCGCCCGCCTTCAGCAGCGCGGTCAGCGCACCGTTGACCGCCGCCATCCCGGAGGCGGTCGCAAAGGCGTCCTCGGTGCCCTCGATGGCCGCCATGCGGTCCTCGAACATGCGCACGGTCGGGTTGCCGTAGCGGGCATAGATGAACTCGTCCGGACCCGCCTCGATGAACCGCGCCTCGGCCTGCTCCGCGCTGTCGTAGACGAATCCCTGGGTCAGGAAGATCGCCTCCGACATCTCGCCGTACTGGCTCCGGCGCGCGCCCGCATGCACCAGTTTCGTCGCGGTCTTCCAGTCGTCCATCATGCCCTCCGGCAACAAAAAACCCCCACCGGCAAGGGGTGGGGGCGCGCGGGCCTCCGACCTCTTTAGCGGCTTGTTTAACGTGGCCCGCAATCCGGTGAACAAAGCGCCACACGGTCGCGATACCGCGAAGACCGTGGCACGTCAACCACGTCGCGAAACCGAATCCTGCCCGTCACGCGAGCGTCGTATGCGCGCGTCAGGATGCAGCCACAACATCTTGTGGAGGCGGGAATGACGCTCCTGCATGTCAATGCCGAAGGCTGCCTCTGGCGGATGCGCGACCCCGGGGGGCCGGATCTCGCCGCCCGGCTCGACCGGCTGCCGCCCGGCAGGCCGGTTCCGATCCTGATCCACGGATTCCGCTACGCCCCTTCCGTGCCGGGGCGCGATCCGCACGAGACGATCCTCTCGCTTGCCGAGACGCTGCCGGACGGCGACCTGCCCTGGCCGCGCCACCTCGGCCTGACCGGCGGCGGGCCGGACCTCGGCATCGCGTTCGGCTGGCGCGGATACGGCAGCTTCTGGCACGCCCGCGCCGAGGCGCGGCGCGCGGGTCTGGCGCTCGCCGCACTGGTCGCGCGCATCCGCGCCGTGTCACCCGGGCGGCGGGTGACGGTGCTCGCCCACAGTCTCGGCGCGCGGGTCGTCCTCTCGGCGCTACCCGCGACCACGCCCGGCGCCATCGACCGCACGGTCCTCCTCTTCCCGGCCATCCTGCGCTCGGAGCTGGAGGCGGCGCTCGCCAGCCGCGGCGCGGTCGCCACCGAGATCATCAATGTGACGAGCCGCGAAAACCGCCTCTTCGACCTCGTCGCCACCTTCCTCGCCTCGGGCGGCCTCGACCGGCCCGCAGGGGCCGGCCATGCCGTCCGCCACGCCGGATGGGCCGACGTGCGGCTCGACTGCACCGAGGCGCTGGCCCACCTCAACCTCCTCGGCTTCGCCATCGGCGGGCCGGAACGGCGCATCTGCCACTGGTCCTCCTACATGCGGCCCGGCGTCTTCGCGCTTTACCGCGCGCTCATCGCCGAGACCGAGGCGCTTCCGCTCGACCGGCTCCTCCCGCGCATTGCCGCGGCGCCTGCGCCCGCGGCGGACTGGGTCGAGCCTTGCGGACCGGCGGAATTTGCGGTGAACTGACCCTCCCTGATGCGGAGGTCCCCATGCGCCCCTTCGGTGCCGTCATCGCGGCGCTTCTGCTCGCCGCCTGCGTGACGGCCGGCCCCGCCGCCACCCCGGTGGGATCGGTCAAGGTCCTGACCGAGAGCTATCCGGTCGAGGCGCTTGCCAACGGCACCTGGCGCGCCCGCGTGAACGGCGCGGTCGTCCCCTGTGCCAAACCCGATGCGACGGCCTGCTACTGGTCCGTGCGCCATCACCTTCTGGCGCAGGAACTTCTCGACGATCTCGGCTGACCTTCCTGTGCATCCGCGCAGGTTGCCGCGGCCCGTCCGGCGACACAGATTGCCGGAATGCCGCAGAAAGGATCCGCCATGCACGCGCCCGTCGAACTCTACTACTGGCCCACGCCCAACGGCTGGAAAATTTCCGTGGCGCTCGAGGAGATGGGCCTGCCCTACACGCTGAACCTCGTGAACATCGGCGCCGGCGAACAATTCCACCCCGAGTTCCTGAAGATCGCGCCGAACAACCGGATGCCCGCCATCGTCGATCCCGAAGGCCCCGACGGCGTCCCCATCGCCATCTTCGAATCGGGCGCGATCCTGCAGTACCTCGCCCGCAAGACCGGCCTCTTCCACGGCGCGACGGAACGCGAGCGGGTGGCGGTGGACCAGTGGCTCTTCTGGCAGGTCGGCGGCGTCGGCCCGATGGCGGGCCAGGCGCACCACTTCCTGAAATATGCGCCCGCGCTCGAGCCGCCGCAGGACCTGCCCTATGCCAAGGACCGCTACCGGCGCGAGGTGGCGCGGCTCTACGGCGTGCTCGACCGCCAGCTTGGCCGCAACCGCTTTGTCGCAGGCGACTTCTACTCGATCGCGGACATGGCGATCTGGGGATGGGCCTCGCTCTGGGAGGGCCAGCAACAGACGCTCGACGACAAGCCCCACATGGCGCGCTGGCTCGACGAGGTCGGCGCGCGCCCGGCCGTCATCCGCGGCCGCGCCGTCGCGGCGGACCGGCGCGCGAACCTCCAGACCGACCGCCGCGCGCAGGAACTCCTCTTCCAGCGCTGAGGCTTCACTCGCCCGGCCGGTTGCGGCGGTCTTCGGCCACCTCGTAGCGCTTGAAGACGCCGCCCTGAGTCAGGAAGAAGAGGAAGATCGCGGCCGTCAGGCCGAAGGTCTTGAAATTGACCCAGGCTTCGTCGGACATCGTCCGCCAGATCACCTCATTCAGCACCGCGAGCCCCGCGAAGAAGGCGGCAAGGCGGCGGGTCAGGATTATCCAGCCCTCGTGTTCAAGCGGCATCACCTCGTCCATCACGAGGGCGAGGTAGCTCTTGCCCTTCAGGAGGCCGAAGCCGAGCAGCCCGGCAAAGAGGAGGTAGATGAGCGTCGGCTTCATCTTGAAGAAGCGCTCGTCGTTGAACCAGACCGAAAGCCCGCCGAAGACCACCACGAGGACGAGCGTCGCCACCTGCATCGGCGAGAGCCGCCCGGTGAGCCGCCAGAGGATGAGGGTCGTCACGATCATCAGCGGCACGAATCCCGCCGTCGCCAGGATGAAACCGCCATACTCCGCCCCGCCGAGGGTGACGGTATGGTCCTTCAGCCGCGTGAAGGCCACGAAGAAGGCGATGACGGGACCGAGTTCGAGCCCGATCTTCAGCCAAGGGTTGATCTTCCTGCCCGCCATGCCTCTCACCCCGCCAGTTTCACCGTGACCGCGCCCGCCGCGATCAACGCCATCAGCCCGAGCCGCCGCGGCCCCACACGCTCGCCCAGCACCGCCCAGGCGATGAGGGCGGCGAAGACGACCGAGGTTTCCCTGAGCACCGCCGCCTCGCCCACCCGGCCGATCCGCGTCGCCAGGAGAATCGCGCCGAAGCTCGCATAGGCGACAAAGGCGCCGGTGACGCCCCGCTTCAGCAAGGGCACGACCTCGGACGCCGGCAGTCGCCGCCAGCGGCGCCACATATAGACCGGCATCGCAATGCCGTCGATGAGGAAGAACCAGGCGAGGAAGGTGAAGGGATCGGCCGTCGCGCGGATGCCGTAGGCGTCGTAGGTGGTGTAGAGGGCGACAAATGCCCCCGTGACCACGGCCCAGAGAAGCGCCGGCACCATGGTCTCGCGCTCCGCGGTGACGGTGCGCAGGTTGTAGGCCGCGAGCCCGAATATCCCCGTCGTGAGCACCGCGACGCCGGCCCACTGGCCAGGGGTGAAATGCTCGCCGAAGATCAGCCCCGCACCGATCACCGCGAAGAAGGGCCCGGTGCCGCGAACCACCGGATAGACCACGCCATAGGCGCCGCGGCTGTAGGTCATGGCCTGCGCGACCTTGTAGGCGGTGTGGATGACGAAGGCGCCGGCAAAGATCGGCCACATGTGCGGCTCGGGCCAGGGCACGACGAGGAGCGCGAAGGGGGCTGCCATGGTGGCATAGGAGGCATCGATGGCCGCGCGGGAAAGCCAGGGATCGTGACGCCCCTTCTGCAACGCGCCGAAGAGCGCGTGCAGGAAGGCGGCCATCAGCGCCAGCCCCATCGCCACCTGCCGTCCGGCATCGGTGCCTTCGAGCGAGAGGAGCCAGGCGGTCATCGGCGGGCACGGGCCGGGGTCGCCACCCGGCCTCCGGAGCATCTTCGGCTGAAGGAAGGCAGCAGCGGCAAGGGAATCAGTCGGAAAGACCCACGAGCGCGCGGGCGAAGTCCTCGGGGTCGAAAGGGGCAAGGTCGTCGATCTTCTCGCCGACGCCGATGGCGTGGATCGGCAGGCCGAACTTGTCGGCCAGCGCCACGAGGACGCCGCCCTTGGCGGTCCCGTCGAGCTTGGTCATCACGAGACCCGAGACATCGGCGATCCTGCGGAAGATCTCGACCTGCGACAGCGCGTTCTGACCCGTCGTGGCGTCGAGCACCAGAAGCGTGTTGTGTGGCGCATCCGGGTCCTTCTTGCGGATGACGCGCACGATCTTCGCCAGTTCCTCCATCAGGTCCTGGCGGTTCTGCAGGCGACCCGCGGTGTCGATCATCAGAAGGTCCGCGCCCTCTGCCTGCGCGCGGGTCATCGCGTCGAAGGCGAGGCTCGCGGGATCGGAGCCTTCGGGCGCGGTCATCACCGGCACGCCGGCGCGGTCGCCCCAGACCTGGAGCTGCTCGACCGCGGCCGCGCGGAACGTGTCGCCCGCCGCGATCACCACCTTCTTGCCGGCAGCGCGGAACTGGCTCGCGAGCTTGCCGATCGTCGTGGTCTTGCCCGAGCCGTTGACCCCGACGACAAGGACGACCTGCGGCTTCTTGGGATAGAGCGGCAGGGGCCGCGCCACAGGCTCCATGATCCGCGCGATCTCGGCGGCGAGGAGGCCCTTGATCTCGGCCACCGAGAGCTTGCGGCCCATCCGCCCCTCGGCGAGGTTGGCAGCGACGCGGAGCGCGGTGTCGACGCCCATGTCGGCCTGGATGAGAAGCTCCTCGAGGCTCTCGAGCATCGCGTCGTCGAGCACGCGGCGCGGTTCCGCCAGCGCTGCGCCGCCCGGTGTCGCACGCCGAAAGAGCCGGCCGAGGAACCCCGGCCGGTCGGCAAGGGGCGCGTCGGAAACGGCCATGTACTCGCCGGGGATCTCCATCGGCCCGGTGTCGGGCATCTCGTAGGGCGCGGGCTCGGGCATTTCGTCGGGGGCGAAGGGCGCCTCCTGCGGGGGCTCTGGCGCAGGTTCGGGGCCCGGCGCCGGAACCTCGGGCGGCTGCGGCGGCGGTGCCGGTTCCTCCCCGGGGCCGGGCACGATCTCGGGCGCGGGTTCCGGGGCCGGCTCCGGCACGGGCTCCGGCACGGGGCGCGGCTCGGGGGCGGGCGTCGGCTCGGCCGGTCGCGGCACCGGTGTCGGTTCCGGCGTCGGATTCGGCTCGGGCTGCGACTCGGGGGCGGCCCCCTCGGCCACGATCGCCTCCAGCCCCTCCTCGATCTTCGAGGAGGATTTCAGAAGCCGGTCCTTGAGTTTCCTGAAAAACGACATCGGCGCTCCGGGCGGTTTGGGCTTTCCCTCACCTAGTCCTTTCGGTCCGCCGATGGAAGGGTCAGGGCGGCGCCGTCCCCCAGAGGATGAGCGCCTGGCCCGTCCAGTAGGCGGCCCAGAGCCCGGGGACGGCGATCCGCTTCGCCCGCCCCTCGGTCAGCACGAAGAGTTCGAGCGCGAGGAGGAGGTCGGACAGAAGGAAGAGGAGCGCGCCCGCGCGGGCGAGGCCGCGCCCCTCGGGCAGCGTGAGCGCGGCGAGCGCCATCAGCGTGATGACGGCGACATAACCCCGGACCGGCCAGCGGAGCGCCCCGGTGCGCGGGGCGAGCCAGGCTTCCGTCGAAAGGGCGAGGACGAGAAGCGCCACCGTCGGCAGAAGGGGAGGCCAGGCGCCGGGGACGAGGAACTCCGCCGCATAGGCGAGATGGCCGGCGGCGAAGGCGGCCATGCCGGCGAGGAAGACCCGCGTGCCCGGGCGCGACAGGAAAAGGTCGCCGAGCGCGCCGAGCACGAGGCCGAGCGCGATGAGCCCCGGGGCCCCTGCCGCGACCGCGCCCAGCGCCAGGGCCGCGACCGATCCCGTCTTCACCGCGCTTTTCGCCGCCGAGGGCACGGCCCCGGCGAAGCGGGCGCCGTAGAGGACCGCGAGCACACCCCCGAGTGCGGTCAATGCCTGTGCCGGATCCATCTCTCCTCCGCCTGCCCCCGGAATGGGCATGTTCCGGCGCGCGGCGTCAACTCCCGCCAGGTCGCGCAGGGCCCGTGATTGCGGTTGCCGTGCCAAGATTTTGCCTTGAATATCCCCTAATCTTTCCGCGAGCCCCCCCCCGTGAGGCGCTCGCGGATGCAGGACCGGAGGTTGGACGTGAGCACGAACGGCCATCGCGACGACGACGCCACGATGCGCGCGGTCTTCGAGGCGCTCGATGGCGGGCGCACGGGGCCGGCCGGCGCCGCGCCCGCCCCGGACGGCTCGCAGCCGCGTCCGGCCCCGCATCTGCGCGTGGTCGCGCCCGAACCGGACATCGCGCCGGCCGAGGCGGGGACCAGCGAAGCCGTTGGCGCGCCGCTGCCGAAACGCCCGCGCGCCAAGGGAGCGGACCGCCCCCGCCGTCCGGCCACCATACCGGCGCCCGCAGGTGCGCCCTCAAGTGCGCCCGCAGGTGCGCCCGCCGCGGATGCACCCCCCGGCGCGCCAGTCGAGGCTGCGGCGCAGGCCGAGGCCGTGCGCGCCATCATCGGCGAGGAACCGGCCGTCGGGGACACGCCGGCCCGCCCGGTGCCGGCGAGGCTCCGCGCCGAATGGGCGCGCTGGCGCCCGCTCCGGCCCTTCCTCGTGGCCACGCTGGCGCCGGTGCCCTTCCTTCTGCTCGCCGGGGCGGCGGGCGGGATCTTCAGCCTTCTCGCGCTCCTCTGGATGACCGGGGTCCTCTATGCGATCGACGAGGTCCTGAAGCGCCGCGGCGTGGAGGGACCGGAGCCCCTCCATTCGGAGATGGCCGACCGGCTCTCGCTCCTGCTCGCGGGGCTTCATTTCGCACTTCTCCTCTTCGCGGTCTGGGTGCTGTCGGGCGCGACCGGGCTCGGGCCCGTTTCCTGGATCGCCACCTTCCTCGCCTTCGGCCTCTGGTTCGGTCAGGTCTCCAACTCGAACGCGCACGAACTCATCCACCGCACCGATTCCCGGCTCTTCCGCACCGGCATGTGGGTCTACATCTCGCTTCTCTTCGGGCATCACACCTCGGCGCACCGGCTGGTGCATCACCGCTTCGTGGCGACGGCCGACGACCCCAGCACCGCGGCCGACGGCGAGGGTTTCTGGTCCTTCGCGGCGCGCGCCTGGCCCGGCGCCCTGATCGCGGGCTACGAGATGGAGCAGCACAGGTGCGAGAAACGCAAGGCGGGGGGCGTGCGGGGCATGAACCCCTATACCGTTTATGCGGCGGGGGCGACGGCCTTCATCGCCCTCATGCTCACGCTCTTCGGCTTCGACGGGCTTGTGGCCTACCTCCTGCTCTGCGGCCACGCCCAGCTGCAGCTTCTGCTCTCGGACTACGTCCAGCACTACGGGCTCGAGCGGCGCAAGCTGCCATCGGGCGCGCTGGAGCCGGCCGGGCTCCAGCATTCCTGGGACGCGCCGCATGCCTTCTCGGGGCTCCTGATGCTGAACGCGCCCCGCCACGCCGACCACCACGCCCATCCGGGGCGGCCATGGCCGGAACTCAGGCTCTCGCCGCAGGGCCGCGCGCCCTTGCTGCCCTATTCGCTGCCGGTGATGGCGACGATCGCCCTGGTGCCGCCGGTCTGGCACCGCGTCATGGATCGAAGGGTGGCGAGACTCCGCAAGGCCGCGTGAACCGGCGCTGGCGGCGGTCCCGGCCTTCTGTCATGCTGGCCCGTGCCATGCGACGGATTGCCCTCCTACTCCTCTTCGCCGCCACCCTGCCGGTGCGGGCGGCGGAACCCGACCGGCCGATGACGGCGGCCGAATTCGACGCCGCGACGGTCGGACGGACGCTCTACTACAATTCCGGGGGCCTCCCCTACGGCGCCGAACAGTATCTGCCGGGCCGGCGCGTCGTCTGGGCCTTTCTCGGCGACGACTGCCGCAAGGGCGAGTGGTACGAAGAGGACGGCTTCATCTGCTTTGTCTACGACGACACGCCCGAGCCGCAGTGCTGGACCTTCTTCGCCGCGCAGGGCGGGCTGACGGCGCGGTTCCGGGGCGATCCCCTCGGCCAGCCGCTGGTGGCGGTGGAGGAAAGCCCCGAACCGATGGAATGCCTGGGCCCGAACCTCGGGGTCTGAGAGCGGGTCGCCGCGCCCGACCGGCAGGAGCGGGGCTGCCTGCCCCCGCGCCCCCGGGGGGTATTTCAGCCAAGAAGAACGAGGGGGTCAGAAGAGGCTGCCCTGGTCGCCGCCCGGCCGCGCGCGCTTCGGTCGCGCCGGGCCGCCGTTCAGGACCGGCAGGCGGCCGTCGGCGAATTCGACCTCCAGCGCGGGATGGATCTCGGCGGCGGCCTTCGTGGTGACGACGGCGCCCCCGGCGCGCACCACCGCGTAGCCGCGCCGCAGCGTCTCGGTATAGCCGAGCGTCGCCCGCGTGCGGTCGAGACTCGCCAGCCGGTCGGCGAGCGTGTCGAGCCGGGCGCGCTCCGCCTGGGCGAGGCGTCGGGCTAGGCCATCGAGGTCCGCGCGCGCGCGCGCGCTGTCACGGGCCGCGTCGCGGGCGACGCGGGCGACAGCCGGGGCGAGGCGATCTGCAAGACCCGTCAGATGGCGCCGCTCGCCGGCGACCAGGCCGGCCAGCGCGCCGGCGCCCGCCTGGCCCGCGAGCCTGTTGAACTCCGCCCGCTTGCGGGTGATCGCCGCGGAAAGGCCCGGGGCGAGGCGATCGGCAAGGCCGGTCGCGTGGCGCCGCTCGGCCGCGATGCGGCCCGCGAGGAGGCCCGCGTGGATCTTGCCCGAGAACATGTTGAACGCCGCGCGCTTGCGGGTGATGGCGGCCGAGAGGCCGGGCGACAGGCGGTCGGACCAGAGGTCGAACCGCTGGCGCGCGGGGTCGAGCAGCGTCTCGGGCCGGCCGAGCGCACGCGCAAGATCGGTGAGCCGCTGGCGGCGGCGGTCGAGCGCCTGGCCGGTGGCGCGGGCAAGGCGTGCGCCCGCTTCGGCCGTCCAGGCGAGAAGCTCCATCCTGACCGGCACCGCCATTTCCGCCGCCGCCGTGGGCGTGGGCGCGCGGCGGTCGGCAGCATGGTCGATGAGCGTCGTGTCGGTCTCGTGCCCGACGGCGGAGATGAGCGGGATCGCGCTCGCCGCCGCGGCGCGGACCACGGCCTCCTCGTTGAAGCCCCAGAGATCCTCGATCGAGCCGCCGCCGCGCGCGACGATGATCAGGTCCGGCCGCGGGACCGGGCCGCCCTCGGGAAGCGCGTTGAAGCCCCGGATGGCGGCGGCGACCTCGGGGGCGCATTTCTCGCCCTGCACCGCCACCGGCCAGATGAGCACCCGGCGCGGGAACCGGTCGCGCAGGCGGTGGAGGATGTCCCGGATCACAGCGCCCGAGGGCGAGGTGACGACGCCGATGACCTCCGGCAGGAAGGGGAGCGGCTTCTTCCGCGCCTCGGCAAAGAGCCCCTCGGCCGCCAGCATCGCCTTGCGCTTCTCGAGCATGAGCATGAGAGCACCCAAGCCCGCGGGCGCGATGTCCTCGACGATGAGCTGGTATTTCGACTGGCCGGGGAAGGTGGTGAGCCGGCCGGTGGCGACGACCTCCATCCCCTCCTCGGGCTTAACGGTCAGCCGTGCGGCCTGGCCCTTCCAGGCGATCGCGGCGATGACCGCGCGGTCGTCCTTGAGGTCGAAGTAGAGATGGCCCGAAGCAGGCCGCGCGACGCGGCCGATCTCTCCGCGCACGCGGACATGGCCGAATTCGCCCTCGATGACGCGCCTGATCGCGCCCGAAAGCTCCGAGACGGTGAATTCGGGGGCATTGCCCCCCTGTTCCGCGCCGGCGTCGTCCTCGAAGATGTCCATGGCGTCCTTGTCTCGGCTCTCCGCCGACCTTAGAACGCGCGGGACGCGAGGCCAAGCGGGGGCGCCATGAACATTCTCATTCTCGGCGGCGGGGGCCGCGAACACGCGCTCGCCTGGGCGGTGAAGCAGAACCCGAAATGCGACCGGCTCATCGTCGCGCCGGGCAATGCAGGGATCGCCATGGTCGCCGAATGCGCCGACCTCGACATTCTCGACGGCGCGGCGGTCGTGACCTTCGCCGAGGGGAACGCCGTCGATTTCGTCATCGTCGGGCCCGAGGCGCCGCTGGCTGCCGGGGTGGCCGATGCGCTGAGGGCAGCAGGCGTGGCGGTCTTCGGGCCCTCGGCGGCGGCGGCGCGGCTGGAAGCCTCGAAGGCCTTCACCAAGGAGATCTGCGACGCCTGCGGCGCGCCGACGGCAGGCTACGCCCGCTTCACCGACCGCGCGGCGGCCGAGGACTACGTCCGCTCCCGGGGCGCGCCGATCGTGGTCAAGGCCGACGGGCTCGCGGCCGGCAAGGGCGTCGTCGTGGCGATGACGGAGGCGGAGGCGCTCGCCGCCATCGCCGACATGTTCGGCGGCAGTCTCGGCGCCGCCGGGGCCGAGGTGGTGATCGAGGAATTCATGGAGGGCGAGGAAGCCTCGCTCTTCGTGCTCTGCGACGGCGTCGATGTGCTGCCCGTCGGGACCGCGCAGGACCACAAGCGCGTCGGCGAAGGCGACACCGGCCCGAACACCGGCGGCATGGGCGCCTATTCGCCGGCACCGGTCCTGACGGATGCGGTCCTCGCCCAGGCGATGGAAGAGATCGTGAAGCCCACGGTGGCCGAGATGGCGCGGCGGGGCACGCCCTTCCAGGGCGTGCTCTACGCCGGCCTCATGATCCGCGACGGCCGTGCCCGGCTCGTCGAATACAACGTCCGCTTCGGCGACCCGGAGGCCCAGGTGCTGATGATGCGGCTTGGAGCACAGGCCTTCGACCTCATCCAGGCCTGTGCCGAGGGGCGGTTGGCGGACATCGCGGTGAACTGGGCCGCGGATCACGCGCTGACGGTGGTGATGGCGGCGAACGGCTATCCGGGCAGCCATGCGAAGGGCTCGCAGATCCGCGGGCTGGAGGAACTGCCCGAGGATTCCGCCCACATGGTCTTCCATGCCGGGACGGCCGAGCGCGACGGATCGGTCATCGCCGCGGGCGGGCGGGTGCTGAACGTCACCGCGCGGGGGGCCTCGCTGCACGAGGCGCGGGACGGGGCCTATGCGATGGTCGACCGCATCGACTGGCCGGGCGGGTTCTGCCGGCGCGACATCGGCTGGCGGGCGCTTTGAGGGTCCGCCCCGCCGCGCGGGGGGCATTTCGGCAGCGAGGAAACCGGGCTAGTCGCAGCCCTTGAGGCGGCGGAAACTCCCGGCGCCGCGGTAGGGGCCGAGGTCGCGGCTGGAGAGCGCGCCCTGCGACAGGGTGGTGGCGACGACGCGGGTCCAGTCCGCGTCGGCCGTCAGGATCGTCGCGCGGCCGTCGCAGGTGGCGATGCGGCCCTGGATGAACGGCTCGCCGAAGCGGTGGTTGGTCAGGCCCTGCGCCCCGGCCACCGGCACGAGGCGGTCGCCCTCCAGCCGCACGATCCTCAGCACCTTTCCAAGGTGGGGCGTCTCGACATAGGCGATCTCGACGCGCCCGTCGCCGTCGAGGTCGGCCGCACCGATCGGGGCGAGCCAGCGGTGGCGGCGGCCGAGGAAGCCGGTCGCGGCAAGACGGCCGTTCCGGGTCCAGATCGCGAGGCGCGAGCCTTCGGCGTGGCTCGACTCGACCACCAGCGCCTCGCTGTCGCCGTCGCCGTCGGCATCGACAAGGCGCGGCGCGGTGTCCTCGAACACGATCTCGCTGTCGTTCTGATAGAAGCGCGATTTGCCGTCGTCGCCGTGGATGACCAGCATCGCCCATTCGTGGCCGGGGCCAAGGGCGTCATGGCCGTAGCGCGTGGAGGGCACCGCATATTCGGCGGCGCGCACCCCGTCGGGGGAGGCGACGCCCGGAGTGGTCGCGATGGCGCCGAGCAGAACCGCCAGCGCCCGGCGCCGCATCAGATCTGCTTTTCGGGCATGAAGACGCGGAGCCCGTCGAGCGCCTCCGTCACCTTGATCTGGC
>NZ_JAYRTX010000072.1:0-17647 GCF_041919395.1 Albidovulum sp. | reverse complement strand
TTTCGGAATCCGAGGCCAAGGAAAAGGGAATTGCTCACGAGGTAACGCGCTATGGGATCGACGACCTTGATCGCGCCATCGCCGACGGGTCGGCGACAGGCTTCGTCAAGCTCCTCACTCCGCCGGGTAAGGATACGATCCTCGGCGCGACCATCGTCGGCGCCCATGCCGGGGACCTGCTGGCCGAGTTCGTCTTCGCGATGAAGCACGGGAAGGGGCTGGGCGCGATCCTCTCCACCATTCACACCTACCCGACACTCGCCGAGGCGAACAAGTTCGCCGCCGGCGAATGGCGCAGGGCCCATGTGAACCCGAGGGCTCTTGCTGTTCTTGGCCGGTTCCATGCCTGGCGGAGGGGCTGAGTCGTGATCGATCGCCATCTCCTGCCCGCCCAGCGCGCGCTTCTTGACCCGCCCGGGCGGGTTCTGGCCAGGCGCGGAGTGACGGCGGACCAGGTGACGCTCGCGGGCTTCGCGCTTGGCCTCGGGGCATTCGCGGCATTGACGGCCGGGGCCTTCGGGGCGGCGCTCGTCCTCATCCTCGCCAACCGGCTTGCCGACGGGCTCGACGGCGCGATCGCGCGCGAGGTCGGGGGGACCGACCGGGGCGCATTCCTCGACATCGCGCTCGACTTCGCCTTCTACGCGCTGGTGCCCCTCGGCTTCGCACTTGTCGACCCCGCGGCGAACGCGTTGGCCGCCGCCGTGCTCATCGCCAGCTTCATCGGCACCGGGTCGAGCTTTCTCGCGTTCGCCTCGGTCGCCGCGCAGCGCGGTCTGCGGGCGTCGGACTACCCGGCCAAGGGAATCTACTACCTCGGGGGCCTGACCGAGGGGGCCGAGACGATCGGGCTCTTCGTTGCAATGTGTCTCTGGCCGGCCGCTTTCCCCGTACTCGCCTATCTTTTCGCCACGCTCTGCGCGCTCACCACGATCAGCCGCTGGCATCAGGGCTGGGTCGCCTTTTCCGACCGCTGACAGGAGGTTCCATGCGTCTGCCGATATTCGTTGCCCTCGGCCTCACCCTCGGCCTCGCCGGGCCAAGTCTTGCCGGATCGTGGGAAGATACGGTCGCGGCCGCAAGGGGGCAGACGGTCTACTGGAACGCCTGGGGCGGAGATGAACGCACGAATGACTTCATCGCCTGGGCCGGCAACGAGGTAGAGGGGCGGTATGGGGTCACGATAAACCACGTGAAGCTCTCGGACACGGCCGAGGCGGTGACCCGCGTCATCGCCGAAAAGGCGGCCGGGCGGACCGAAGGGGGGACCGTCGATCTCGTCTGGATCAATGGCGGCAACTTCCTGTCGATGAAGGAACAGGGGCTGCTGCATGGCCCCTTCCTGGCGGATCTGCCCAATGCACGCTATCTCGACCTTTCCGAAGGCTCGGCCGCCGTTACCGACTTCACCATTCCGACCGAGGGCTACGAATCGCCCTGGCGCCTTGCCCGCTTCGTGCTGACCTACGACAGTGCACGCGTCGAAGTGCCGCCGACCTCCATGAAGGAACTCCTGGCCTGGGCGCAGGCGCATCCCGGCCGGTTCACCCATCCCGCCGTGTCGAATTTCATGGGCTCGACCTTCCTGAAGCAGGCGCTGATCGAGCTCGCGCCGGACACATCGCTGCTCAAGGCGGAACCCACGGACGAGACGTTTTCGGCTGCGACAGAGCCGCTCTGGGCCTGGTACGACGCACTCCGCCCGGCACTCTGGCGCGGCGGCAGGGCGTTTCCCGAAAGCGAGAGCGTACAGAACCGGATGCTGAACGACGGCGAGGTCGATTTCACCATGGCTTTCGACCCCGCAGCAGCGGCGGCGGCGGTGGAGCGCGGGCTTCTGCCCGAGACGGTGCGCAGCTATGCGCCGAAGGGCGGTTCCATCGGCAACATCAGCTTCGTTGCCATTCCCTTCAACGCCGCCCACAAGGAAGGCGCGATGATCGTCGCCAACTTCCTCCTCGATCCCGCGGTTCAGGCCCGTGCGCAGGACATCCGTGTGCTCGGAAGCTATTCGGTGCTGGATCCCGAAAAGCTCGGCGAGACGGAAGCGAACGCCTTCGCGGCCCTGCCCGCCTCGCCCGCGCTTCCGTCGAACGCGGAACTCGGCCCGGTCCTGAACGAACCCCACCCCGGCTGGATGACGCGGATCACGGCCGAATGGGCGCGGCGCTACACCGAATGAAGACAACCGAGGGACGCGCACTGAGGCTCCTCGTCCTCGGCGTTGTTGCGGCCGGGCTCGCCCTTCCCATCATGGCAGGGCTCTGGGAGACCGGTCGTGCGGCCTTCGGCATCCTTCCGGCCATCGGGGCCGAGCAGCCCGCGCTCGTATCGTGGCGGCAGTTCATGGACTTGCCCGGCGTGAGGACGAGCATCGCGCTGACCCTCTGGACCGGTATCGCCTCCACGGCGCTGTCGCTCGCTCTCGCGCTGGGAATCGCGGGCGCCATCCACGGGTGTATGCGCGCCGGACGGGTGGCGCAGGTCCTGACGCCCTTCCTCGCCGCACCCCACGCCGCGATGGCAATCGGAACCGCGTTCCTGATCGCCCCCTCCGGCTGGATCGCGCGGATTCTGAGTCCCTGGGCCACCGGCTGGACGCTGCCCCCCGATCTGGCGACGGTTCAGGACCGGCTCGGGGTCGCGCTGATCCTCGGGCTGATGCTGAAGGAGGTGCCATTCCTGCTTCTCGTCACGCTGTCCGCGCTGACGCAACTTCCGGTCCGGGACCAGATCGCAGCAGGACGGGCGATGGGCTATGCGCCCGGCGCGGTATGGGCGCGGGTGATCGCGCCACAGGTCTACCCGATGATCCGGCTTCCCGTCTTCGTGACGCTGTCCTTCGCGCTCTCGGTGGTGGACATGGCGCTGATCCTCGGGCCGACAACGCCGCCGACGCTTGCGGTCGCCATGACCCGATGGTTTCTCTCGGCCGACTCCGGCCTGATCCTGCCTGCCTCGGCGGCCGCAATGGCGCTCGCGGCGCTCGCGGCGGGGTCGGTCGCACTCTGGATCGGCGCGGAAAGGGTCGTCGCCCGCGTCGGGAGCGCGCGGCTTCGACGCGGACACCGTGGCCTCTGCGCGAGCCCCGCCATACGCCTGGCCGGGCTGGGAGGGATTGTACTCCTGGCGCTCGGGGCGGGCGCGCTCCTCTCACTCGCACTCTGGTCGGTCGCCTGGCGCTGGAGTTTTCCTCGCGCGCTTCCCGATAGCTGGAGCCTTGCGGCATGGACGCGGCCAGGAACGGGCTGGCAGACTGCACTGGAACAGACCCTGATCCTCGCGGTTTCGACCACCGCGCTCTCGCTTGCGCTCGCGATCGCCTGGCTCGAAGGCGAGGATCGCGCCGGGATGCGCCGCGCGCGCTGGGCCGAAGCGCTCATCTACCTGCCGCTGCTCGTTCCACAAGCGGCGTTCCTGTTCGGGCTCTCCGTGGTCTTTCTGCGCGCAGGTCTTTCCGGCGGGATGATTGCGGTGATCTGGGGCCAGATGCTCTTCGTCTTTCCCTATGTGATGCTGTCGCTCTCCGACCCCTGGCGCGCGCTCGACCGGCGGATGGACCGGGCGGCAGCTGCCCTTGGTGCCGGGCCATGGCGGCGGCTTGTCGCCGTGAAGCTGCCGATCCTCCTGCGGCCGGTACTGACGGCGGCCGCGATCGGGTTTGCCGTCTCGGTCGCACAATACCTGCCTACGCTCTTCCTCGGCGCCGGGCGCGTCAGTACGCTGACGACCGAGGCCGTGACGCTGGCGTCCGGATCGGACCGGCGGGTAACCGCCGTGCATGCGACGCTGCAATCGGCGCTGCCACTCACCGCCTATCTCACCGCGATCGGGCTGCCCGCGATCCTCCACCGCCGACGGCGAGGACTTTCGGGGTTTTTCGCATGAACGCGCTGGAGCTTCGGAATGTTTCGGTTCGCGCCGCAGGTGGCAGTCCGTTGTTCCCCCCGGTGACACTCACCGTGCCTGCGGGCGCCGTGACGACGATCATGGGCGCGTCCGGCGTCGGCAAATCGACACTGATCGACCTCATCGGTGGGCATCTTTCGGCGGATTTCGAAGCCGAGGGCCGGGTCGTCCTGAACGGGCGCGACGTGACACGACTGCCTGCCGAACAGCGGCGCATCGGCATCCTGTTTCAGGACGCGCTGCTCTTTCCGCACCTGTCGGTGGGCGACAACCTTGCCTTCGGTCTGGCAGCAAATGTGCGCGGCCGGGTCGCTCGAAGGGCGGCGGTCGCGGCGGCGCTCGACCAGGCCGGGCTCGCTGGCTTCGCCGACCGCGATCCGGCGACCCTTTCGGGCGGACAGCGTGCGCGGGTGGCACTGATGCGGACACTTCTGGCCGACCCGCTCGCCCTGCTTCTCGACGAGCCCTTCGCGCGGCTCGATCCCGACCGGCGTGCCGACCTCCGCGCCTTCGTCTTCCGCCATGTCCGCGAACGCGGCGTCCCGGTGCTGATGGTCAGCCACGATCCGGATGACGCCAGCGCGACTGGCGGGCCGGTCGTGACGCTCTAGCCAACCCGCCGCCGCGCAAGGGTACCGGTCGCCGAGCCAAAGCGGGTCCGCACGATCTGCTGCAGCCGGCGGTGCGCCGAGCGGTGGCGGTTGCGGATGTGGAGTCCCGCGAAGATCGGCTGGGGGATCGGCGGGGCATCTGCAACGAGACGGCAAAGCCCGTCACGCATCAGTTCGTCGGCCGAGTTGCGCAGGACATAGGCGGTGCCGCCGAGCGATCGGAGAAGCGCCACCATCGCCGTGTTCTGCCCGATTGAAAGGCTCGCCGTGGCGAGACGCGGATGCAGCGCCGCATGGAGAGCCGGCATGGCATAGGAATAGTGCGGCATGATATAGGTTTCCTGCCGCACCTCGGCGAGCCTGTCGGCCTCGGTCGAGACCATCAGATAGGTGATCTCGCCCACCGTCTCGAAGTGCAGGTCGTCGTGGTAGCGCGGGCTGAAGATGATCGCGAAGTCCTCGGCCCCGGTCATCAGGTCTGCGCACATCTGCGCGGAATAGTCGGCCTCGAACAGGAACGCGGTGCCGGGTAGCGCTGCGCGGAAATCGCCGATGAGCTCGTTGAAGTGCATCGTCACGAGATCGCTCTGGATGCCGATGCGCATGGACAGGACGCCACCCGAATCCCCCACCGCGTGGCGCGCCTCCGTCCAGGCATGCAGCAGCGCGCGGGCATGGGGCGCGAAGCGTAGCCCTGCGGTCGTGAGTTCCGTTCCCGCGCGGGAGCGGCTGAAGAGCCGGTGACCGACCGCCCTCTCGAGCGCGTTGATGCGACCGGAGACCGTGGATTGGGTGACGGAGAGCCTTTCGGCCGTGCGATTGAAGCTCCGGGTCTCGGAGAGGTCCAGAAAGGTCTGGATCAGTTCGATCTGCATGGGCGCTCCTGATCGGATATTCCGATCAATAATCACACCTGCGACGAATTGAAAGCAAGCCCACTCGCGCCGATACTCCGGCACGCAAGGGCATGCGGGGGGATGCAGATGGCCGAGGTTCCGACGACAGCACGCGTGGTCATCATCGGCGGCGGCGCAGTGGGTGTCTCTGCGCTTTTCCATCTTGCGAAGGCTGGCTGGACCGACTGCGTCCTTCTGGAGAAGAATGAACTGACGGCCGGGTCCACCTGGCACGCGGCGGGCAACGTTCCGACCTTCTCCACCTCCTGGTCGCTGATGAACATGCAGCGCTATTCGACCGAACTTTATCGCGGTCTCGGCGCCGCGGTGGACTATCCGATGAACTACCATGTCACCGGATCGATCCGCCTTGGCCATTCGAAGGCACGGATGCAGGAATTCGCCCGCGCCAAGGGCATGGGTCGCTATCAGGGCATGGCGCTTGAAGTTCTGGGCGTGGACGAGATCCGGGACAAGTATCCGTTCCTCGAACTCCACGACCTGAAGGGCGCGCTCTACGACCCGGCCGACGGCGACATCGACCCGGCGCAACTGACCCAGGCGCTGGCCAAGGGTGCCCGCGACATGGGTGCCACGATCCTCCGCTTTTCCCCGGCAACGGGCGTGAGCCGCGAGAACGGCGAATGGGTCGTGCATACCGAGAAAGGCTCTATCCGGGCGGAGATCGTGGTCAACGCCGCCGGATACTATGCCCGGAAGGTCGGCGAATGGTTCCGGCCCTTCGGCGGGCGGACGGTGCCGATGATGGTGATGAGCCACCAGTATCTGCTGTCCGAGCCGATCCCGGAGATCGAGGCCTGGACGAAGGAGGTCGGCCACAAGCTGCCGCTTCTGCGCGATGTCGATACGTCCTACTACCTCCGGCAGGAAAAGACCGGCTTCAACCTCGGCCCCTACGAGAGGAACTGCCGCGCCCATTGGGTGACGCCGGACGACCCTTTCCCCGAGGATTTCTCCTTCCAGCTGTTCCCTGACGACCTCGACCGGCTGGAGCCCTATATCGAGGACGCGATGGCCCGGGTGCCGCTGTTGGGCACTGCGGGCGTGTCGAAGGTGATCAACGGCCCGATCCCATATGCACCCGACGGCAACCCGCTGATCGGGCCAATGCCCGGTGTGCCGAACGCCTTCGAGGCGTGCGTCTTCACCTTCGGCATCGCCCAGGCCGGCGGCGCGGGCAAGGTGCTGGCCGAATGGGTCACCGAGGGTGCCACCGAATGGGACATGTGGTCCTGCGACCCGCGGCGCTTCACCGACTACACCGACCGCGACTACTGCATCGCCAAGGGGATGGAGGTCTATGGCCACGAATACGCCATGCACTTCCCCTGGCACCGCTGGCCCGCCGCACCGGACCGCAAGCTGTCGCCGGTGCACGACAGGGTGAAGGCACTCGGCGGCCAGATGGGCGCTTACGGGGGCTGGGAGCGGGCGAACTGGTTCGCGCGGCCGGGCGACGACCTGTCAGAGGCCGCAACGCAGACCTGGAATCGTGCAGGCCCCTGGGAGAAGCGCATCCGCGAGGAATGTGAGGCCGTGCGCGACGGTGTCGGCGTCCTCGACCTGCCGGGCTTCTCGCGTTTCCACCTGTCGGGCCCCGGCGCGGGCGAATGGCTTCTGGGGCGGATCGCCGGCGCCCTGCCGAAGCCCGGGCGGCTTTCGCTGGCCTATTTCCCCGACGACCGCGGCCGCATCGTCACCGAGATGTCGGTCGCCTGCAATGGCGAGGACGACTATACGCTGATCACCGCCGCCGTGGCACAGTGGCACGACTACGAATGGCTGGCCCGGGGTTTGCCGAGGGGCCTGACGCTCAGTGATCGCACCCGCGACCTGTCCACCCTGATCGTCACCGGCCCGAAGTCGCGCGACCTTTTCGCGAAAATCTCCGACGCCGACCTCGCCCTGCCCTGGCTCAGCCACGGGATGGGGACCGTGGCTGGGCAGAAGGCGGTTCTGGCGCGCGTCTCCTTCGCCGGGGAGCTTGGCTGGGAGGTCCATGCGCCGGTTGAGGCGATCCCCGCGATCCACGATGCCGTGCTGGAGGCCGGCGCGAAGCCCTTCGGGATGTGGGCGCTGAACTCCTTGCGGATCGAAAAGGGTTACCGGGCGTGGAAGGGCGATCTGTCGACTGACTACAGCCTCCTCGAAGGTGGGCTCGATCGCTTCATCCGCTTCGACAAGCCGCAGGACTTTCCCGGCAAGGCGGCGCTTCTGGCCGAGAAACAGCGCGGTGTGAAGAAACGCTTCGTGACCCTGGTCGTGGATGCGGGCGCTTGCGACGCGCCCTACATGTCGACGCTCTGGCATCACGGCGAGATCGCCGGCGAGACGACGAGCGGCGCCTGGGGCTACCGGGTCGGCGCCTCGATCGCGCTGGGGATGCTCCGCGCCGACCTCGCGGTGCCGGGAACCATGGTCGAGGTGGAGATATACGGCGAGCGGTTCCGCGCGTTGGTGCAGGAAGACCGGCCGCTCTGGGACCCCGAGAACAAGCGGATCAGGGCCTGAGACCGCGATGGCCACCCCGTCCCGAATGAGCGGCATTCTTCTGACCGGACACGGCGGGCCGGAAAGGCTGGTCTGGTCGGACGACATCCCGCTGCCCCAGCCCGGCGAGGGCGAGGTCCTGGTGCAGGTGCTCGCCGCCGGGTTGAACGCGACTGACATCAACACCCGCAAGGGCTGGTATGCCCGGGCCGATGCCCCCGAGGCCGGCGGCTGGGCCGGCGCCATCCGCTTTCCGCGCATCCAGGGCAGCGACCTCTGCGGTCGGGTGGTCCGGCACGGCCCTGGCGTGAGCGCGCCTCCCCTGGGTGCGCGGGTGATCTGCCCGACGAACCAGGCAGAGCCGACGGCCGAGAACCCGCTGGCGTTCCGCGCCATCGGCTCGGAATACGACGGCGCCTTCGCCGAATTCTGCGTGGTGCCGGCCCGGCACCTGCATGATGTCAGCGCCTCGGTCCTCAGCGATATCGAGATCGGCGCCATGCCCTGCGCCTACGGGACGGCCTACAACCTCCTGACACGCGTCGGACTACGGTCCGGGGAACGGATTCTGGTGACGGGCGCGTCGGGTGGCGTCGGGTTTGCCGCCGTCCAGCTCGCGGTCCTCAAGGGGGCGATCGTCACGGCGCAATGCGCGCCGTCCAAGGCGTCACCGCTGCGCGACGCCGGCTCCCGGATCCTCGACCGCGGCGCGACCCCGCCCGCGAAAGCCTTCGACGTGGTGATCGACGTGGTCGGGGGTGCGGGCTGGAACGACCGGCTGACAGCGCTGAAGCCCGGCGGCCGCTATGCCACTTCGGGCGCGATCGCCGGGCCGATCGTGGAGGGAGACCTGCGGACGGTCTACCTGAACGACCTGACGCTTTTCGGCTGCACCCACCAGCCGCGCGAAGTCTTTGCCGGGCTCGTCACCATCATCAACACCGCGGCGGTCCGGCCGCTGGTCGCCAAGGTCTACCCGCTGCGCGAGATCGCCCGCGCGCAGGAGGAATTCGAGGCAAAACACCAAGCGGGCAAGATCGTGCTCATCCCAGGCGAAAGGAACGACAATGGCTGACCTGCCGACAAGGGCGCGGGCGGTGATCATCGGCGGCGGGGTCGTCGGGTGTTCCGTGGCCTATCACCTGACCAAGCTCGGCTGGAGCGACGTCGTGCTCCTGGAGCGCAAGCAACTGACCTCCGGCACGACCTGGCACGCGGCGGGGTTGATCGGGCAGCTGCGCGCTTCGGCCAACATGACGCGGCTGGCCAAGTATTCGGCCGATCTCTATCGCGGGCTCGAAGCCGAGACGGGGCTGGCGACCGGCATGAAGACCGTCGGTTCGGTTTCCGTGGCTTTGACGGAGGCGCGGAAGGAGGAATTGTTCCGCAATGCCTCGATGGCGCGCGGCTTCGGCGTGCCGGTCGAGGAGTTGTCGCCTGCGGAAGTGAAGGAACGCTACACACACCTCAACATCGAGGGCGTCAAGGCCGGGGTCTGGTTGCCGACCGACGGCCAGGGCGACCCGGCGAACATCGCGCTCGCGCTGGCCAAGGGTTCGCGGCAGCGCGGGGCGACGGTCGTCGAGGGTGTGAAGGTCACGGGCGTGAACGTGAGGGGGCGTCGCGCCACAGCGGTGACTTGGTCGAAGGATGGCGAAACAGGGTCTATCCAGGCCGAACATGTCGTCAACTGCGCAGGAATGTGGGGCCGCGAGGTTGGCAGGATGGCAGGTGTCAACGTGCCCCTGCATGCCTGCGAGCATTTCTACATCGTGACCGAGCCGATCCCCGGCCTCACACAAATGCCGGTGCTGCGCGTGCCGGACGAATGCGCCTACTACAAGGAGGATGCCGGGAAGTACCTGCTCGGCGCCTTCGAGCCGAATGCGAAGCCATGGGGCATGGCCGGCATTTCCGAGGATTTCTGCTTCGACCAGCTTCCCGAGGACTTCGACCATTTCGAGCCGATCCTCGAACGCGCGGTGCACCGGTTGCCGATGCTGGCGGAGGCGGGCATCCACACCTTCTTCAACGGGCCGGAAAGCTTCACGCCGGACGATGCCTACAACCTCGGCCTGTCGCTCGAGGTGGACAACTTCTGGGTCGCGGCCGGATTCAATTCCATCGGCATCCAGTCGGCGGGCGGCGCCGGCATGGCGCTCGCCGAATGGATGGAGTCGGGCGAGAAGCCCTTCGACCTCGGCGATGTGGACGTGGGCCGCAACCAACCCTTCCAGGGCAACCGCCACTATCTTTTTGAGCGCTCGAAAGAGACGCTGGGCCTCCTCTACGCCGACCATTACCCCTATCGCCAGAAGGCGACCGCGCGGGGGGTGCGCCGGAGCCCGTTCCACGCGCATCTGGAGGCGCAGGGTGCGGTCTTCGGCGAGATCGGCGGCTGGGAGAGGGCGAACTGGTTCGCGAAATCCGGCCAGAAGCGCGAATACGACTATTCCTGGGGGCGGCAGAACTGGTTCGAGAACACCGCCGAAGAGCATCGCGCGATCCGTACCGGCGTCGGGATGTACGACATGTCCAGCTTCGGCAAGATCAGGGTCGAAGGGCGCGATGCCGAAGCTTACCTGAACCATATCTGCGGAGCAGATCTTTCCGTGCCGGCGGGCCGGATCGTCTATACCCAGTTCCTGAACGCCAGGGGCGGCATCGAAGCCGACGTGACCGTGACGCGGCTATCGGAGACGGCATATCTCGTCGTCACGCCGGCGATCACGCGGCCGAAGGACCAGGCCTGGATGCGGCGCCATGTCGGCGATTTCAACGTTGTCCTGACAGATGTGACGGCGGCAGAGGGTGTGCTGGCCGTCATGGGCCCGAAGGCGCGCGATCTGATCCGGAAGGTCAGCCCGAACGACTTCTCGAACGAGGCGAATCCCTTCGGCACGGCGCAGGAGATCGAGATCGGCATGGGCCTTGCCCGTGTCCACCGCGTTTCCTACGTCGGCGAACTTGGCTGGGAAATCTATGTCTCGTCCGACATGGCAGCACATGTCTTCGAGGTGCTGCGGGAGGTCGGGGCCGATGTCGGGCTGAAGCTCTGCGGCATGCACATGATGGACAGTTGCCGGATCGAAAAGGCGTTCCGCCACTTCGGCCACGACATCACGTCCGAGGATCATGTGCTGGAGGCGGGCCTCGGTTTCGCGGTGAAGACGGCGAAGCCCGCCTTCGTCGGCCGCGACGCGGTGCTCCGGAGGAAGGAGGCGGGGCTGGAGCGGCGGATGGTGCAATTCCGCCTCTCGGACCCCGAGGTCATGGTCTATCACAACGAACCGGTCCTCAGAGACGGCAAGATCGTGGGTCATCTCACCTCGGGTGCCTACGGCCACCACCTCGGCGCGGCGATCGGCATGGGCTACCTGCCCTGCAAGGGGGAAGGCGTCGATGCGCTCATGGCCTCACGCTACGAGATCGAGATTGCCGGACGGCGCGTGCCGGCAGAAGTGTCCGTGCGGCCGATCTACGACCCCGAGGGTGCGCGCGTGCGGATGTGACGCGCGCCCTCCGCGACGCTGGTCGGGGGGCCTGCTGCCCCCCGCTCCCCCGAGAGTATTTCCGGAAAGAAAGTGAGGCTTGAGGTGGAAGAGGCTCTGAACTGCGAACCGAGACGGGCGGCACGGTCTGGCGGGCGCGAGGCACGGCGGGCCGCGCGCGCGGCGCCGCTGGACGAGGCGCTCAGGCCGATCCGGGCTGGGCTTCCGGGCGGGCAGTACCGCCCGCTGGGAGACGCGGGAATGGCGCGAATCCACGCGGCCGCGCTTGAGGCGCTTGAGGTGATCGGTCTCAGCCAGGCCCCGAGATCGGGGGTCGAGATCCTCACCGGCGCGGGCGCCGTCCAGGGCGATGACGGGCGCATCCGTTTCCCCCGCGCGCTGGTGGAGGACATGCTGGCCGTCGCCGCGCGCGACATCACGCTCTTCGGCCGCGATCCGAAGCACGATCTGCACCTCACCGGCTCCAACGTGCATTTCGGCACCGCGGGCGCGGCGGTGCATGTCGTGGATCTCGAGACGAACACCTATCGCGATTCCACCGCGCAGGATCTCTACGACGCGGCGCGGATCACACACAATCTCGACAACGTCCATTTCTTCCAGCGCGCCATGGTGTGCCGCGATGTGACCGACAACCTGGAGATGGACCTCAACACGCTCTATGCCTGCTGCGCCGGGACGACGAAGCATGTGGGCACCTCGTTCAGCGACCCGTCCCATGTCGCGCCCTGCTTCGAGATGATCCACCGCATCGCGGGCGGCGAGGACACATGGCGGGCGCGACCCTTCATCTCCAACTCCAACTGCTTCGTCGTGCCGCCGATGAAATTCGCCGAGGAAAGCTGCATCACGATGGAAGCCTGCGTCCGGGGCGGGATGCCCGTGCTGCTCCTCAGCGCCGGGCAGGCGGGGGCGACGGCGCCCGCGCCGATCGCGCTCGCCATCGTGCAGGCGGTGGCGGAATGCCTCGCCGGCGTCGTCTATGTGAATGCGATGGCGCCGGGCCATCCGGCGATCTTCGGCACCTGGCCTTTCGTGTCGGACCTGCGCACCGGCGCCATGTCCGGCGGTTCGGCGGAACAGGCGCTGCTGACGGCGGGCTGCGCGCAGATGCACCGGTTCTACAACCTGCCGGGCGGAGCGGCAGCGGGGATCACCGATTCCAAGCTGCCGGACATGCAGGCGGGGTGGGAGCAGGGCATCACCAATGTGCTCGCCGGGCTTTCGGGCCTCAACATGGTCTATGAGGCTGTCGGCATGCATGCATCGCTCCTCGGCTTCTGCCTCGAAAGCCTCGTCCTCGGGGATGACATCCTGGGCCAGGTGTTGCGCTGCGTGCGCGGCATCGACGTGACGGAGGAGTCCACCTCCATCGAGGCGATGAAGGAAGTCTGCCTCGGCGGACCCGGCCATTATCTCGGCTCGGGCCAGACGCTGAAGCTGATGCAGACCGAATACGTTTATCCCATTCTAGGCAACCGGATGAGCCCGAAGGAATGGGTGGAGGCCGACCGGCCCATGCTGCTCGAGCGCGCAATCCAGCGGAAGAACGAAATCCTGGCCAAGGCACGGATGCAGATAGACCCGCAGATCGACGCGGCGATCAGGACCGACTACAACATCTATTTCCGCTGAATCAGACACTGAAACGGGAAGGAAGCCCATGCATTACGGGTACATCGGCCTTGGCAACCTCGGCGCGAACTGCGCAGGTTGCCTCTTGCGGGCGGGCTTCGATCTGACCGTGAACGACGTCAATCGCGCCGCTGCGGAGAGCTTGACTAGCATGGGTGCGCATTGGGCGGACAACGCCGCGGACCTCGCAGCGCGCGTCGATCACGTCATCACCTGCCTGCCCTCGCCCGGGGTATCGGAAAAGGTCCTTTCCGCCATGCTGCCGGCAATGAAGCCTGGAGCGACCTGGGTGGAGATGTCCACACTCGGCCGGGACGACGTTCTGGGGCTCGCGAAGATCGCCGCGGAGGCGGGCGTCAGGATGCTGGAACTGCCGGTGACGGGCGGGGTGCATCTGGCGGCGCGGGGCGAGATCACGATGTTGCCGGGGGGCGACGCGGACCTCGTCGAACTGCACCGCCCGGCGATGGAGGCGATGGGAAACCGCGTCTTCCACATGGGGCCGCTCGGTTCCTCGGCGATCATCAAGGTGATCACGAACATGCTCGCCTTCATCCACCTCAAGGCCTGCGGCGAGGCATTGATGCTGGCGAAGCGCGGCGGGCTCGACCTCGGCCAGGCCTGGCACGCCATAGCGGCCTCGTCGGGCAACTCCTTCGTGCACGAAACCGAGGGCGCGCTGATCCTCAACGGTTCCTACGACATCGCCTTCTCGATCGACCTTGCGCTGAAGGACCTCGGCTTCGCGCTCGGGTTCGGACGGGAATTCGGGGTGCCCCTGGACCTCGCCTCCATGACGAACCAGACCTACATCGCGGCGAGGGCGGCCTATGGCGGCGAGGCGCAGTCGCCGATGATCGCAAAGCTTCTGGAGGACCTCCTCGGCACCGACCTGCGCGCGCCGGGGTTCCCGGCGCGGCTGGAATAGGCGGCGAGCGACCTGATCTGTCGCGAACCGGGCGGCGGCCTGGCTTGGCGCGTGGGAAGGAGAGGCGGTCAGCGGGGAAGCGAGTTGGACGGCGCGACATTCGACTATGTGATCGTGGGGGCGGGTTCGGCGGGCTGCGTGCTGGCCGAGCGCCTGTCGGCGAGCGGTCGTCACCGCGTTCTCGTCATCGAGGCCGGCGGCAGCGACCGGCGGTTCTACGTCCAGATGCCGCTCGGCTACGGCAAGCTCTTCTATGACCCGGCGGTGAACTGGCTCTACGCGACAGAGCCCGATCCGGGGCTGGCCGGGAACCGCGACCACTGGCCGAGGGGTAAGGTCCTCGGCGGGTCGAGTTCGATCAACGCGATGGTCTGGATCCGCGGCCATGCGAGCGATTATGACGACTGGGAGTCGGAGGCCGGTGGCGCCTGGGGTTGGGAGGCCGCGCGCACCGCCTATCGCGCCATCGAGGACAACGAGGCGGGCGGCGACGACTGGCGTGGGACGGGCGGGCCGCTGTTCATCTCCGCCAACCGCCGCGACCTGCATCCGCTGGTCGAGACCTTTCTCCGATCGGCCGAGGCGACGGGGCTGCCCTGCAACGAGGACTTCAACGGCGCAAGGCAAGAGGGCGTCGGCGTCTACCAGATGACCATCCGAAATGCCCGGCGGAACTCCGCTGCGCGGGCCTTCCTCAGGCCGGCAATGAAGCGGCCGAATGTCACGGTCCTGACCCACGCACAGGTAACGCGCGTACTCTTCAAGGGGCGCCGGGCGGTCGGCGTGGAGTACCAAAGGCATGGCAGATCGGGCCGGGTCAGAGCCGAATCCGAGGTCATTATCGCCGGTGGGGCCATCGGCTCGCCGCATCTCCTGATGCTCTCCGGCATCGGGCCGGCCGCGCATCTCAGGACGCATGGCATCGACATCGTCGCGGATGCACCGAACGTCGGACGCAATCTCAACGACCACCAGGGGCTGAACTACACCTGGCGGATGACGGTGCCGACCTACAACGACATCCTGCGGCCCTGGTGGGGCAAGGCATTGGTCGGGATGAAGTACCTCCTGACCGGTTCGGGTCCGCTCGCGAAGTCGATCAACCATGCCGGCGGGTTCTTCCGCACCTCACCGGATCTGACGCGCCCCAACATGCAGCTCTATTTCCAGGCCTTCTCGACGCTCGTCCCGAGGGTGGGAGAGCGCCCGCTGCTGACACCCGATCCGTTCTCCGGCCTGTCGATCGGGCTATCGAACTGCAGGCCCACGAGCCGTGGCGAGATCACCCTGAAAAGCGCCGATCCCTTCGTGCATCCGAGGATCGTCGCGAACGCCTTTTCCACCGAGAACGACGTGGCCGAAATGCTCGCTGCAGTGAAGTTCCTGCGGCGAATTGCGGCAGAGGGGCCGATCCGCTCGCTCATCGCCGAGGAGCTTCGCCCCGGGCCCTCGGTGCAGACGGACGACGATCTCATCGCCGATTTCCGCGCGCGCTCAGGCACGGTCTATCACCCGTCCTGCACCGCGCGGATGGGGCGCGACGCGGCCACCTCTGTCGTCGACCCGGATCTGAGGGTTCGTGGGGTCGAGGGTCTGAGGGTCTGCGACGCTTCGGTCTTTCCAACGCTGATCGGCGGCAATACGAATGCGCCGAGCATTCTCGTTGGCTGGATCGGGGCCGAACGAATCCTCAAGAACGCGCGCTGAGGGCGACAGATGGCATATCTCCTGGGCGTCGATACCGGCGGCACCTATACCGACGCGGTGATCCTTGACGAGCACGAGGACCGCGTCATCGGCTCGGCGAAGTCTCTGACGACCAGGCCGGACCTGTCGAAGGGTGTCGGCGGCGCCATCGATGCGGCGCTGGCGGCTTCTGGCGTTCCGGCCGGTGCCATCGCCATGGTGTCCCTGTCGACCACGCTTGCCACCAATGCGCTCGTCGAGGGACAGGGCGGACGGGTGGTGCTCGTGTTCATCGGCTTCGACCTGCCGGAATTGGCCCGGGCGGGCCTCGAAGAGGCGCTGAAGGGCGATCCTGCAATCCTGATGGCGGGCGGCCACACCCATTCGGGGACGGAGATCGCGCCCCTCGATCTGGCAAGGTTAGAGACGGAAATCTCGGCCCTGCCTCCGGGAATGACCGGATTCGCGGTGGCTGCGAGCTTTGCCACGCGGAACCCGGCTCACGAGAATGCCGCCCGCGACCTGATCCGTCGCCTCACCGGGCTGCCGGTCACATGTTCACATGAACTTTCCGCCGGGCTCAACGGTCCGCGCCGGGCACTGACCGCCGTGCTGAATGCCCGGCTGATCGGCATGATCGACCGGCTCATCTCAGCCTGCGAGGCGCACATGGGCCGGCGCGGGATCACCGCGCCGCTGATGGTCGTGCGTGGCGACGGGGCACTCGTCTCGGCCGCACTGGCGCGCGAACGGCCAATCGAGACGATCCTTTCCGGCCCCGCCGCCTCCATCGCCGGTGCAAGCTGGCTGACCGGGGAGACGGACGCGCTTGTTTCCGACATCGGCGGCACCACGACCGATGTCTGCCTTCTGCGCGAAGGCCGCCCCGCGATCGACCCGGAGGGCGCCCGCGTCGGCGCCTTCCGCACCATGGTGGAGGCGGTCGCGATGCGCACCACTGGCCTTGGCGGCGACAGCGAGGTGCATCTGGTGGAGGGGCTTGCGACGACGTTGCGGCTCGGCCCACGACGGCTGGTGCCGGTATCGCTGATGGCGCGCGACTGGCCGGGCCTTGTCCACGACGCGCTCGACGGCTGGCTTGCCGGCGAGGCGACGGGCGAACAGGACGGCCGATTCGTCCTGCCGATGTGGCACGGCACGCCGCCGCAGGGGCTCGACGCGCGCGAGGCGGCTGTCGTGGGGCGGCTGACCGAGGGCCCCCTCAGGATGGCGGACGCGCTCCGCACAAGGCCCGAACTTCCGGCCCTGATGCGGCTCGTGTCGCGCGGGCTTCTGATGATCTCGGGCGTCACGCCCTCGGATGCCTCGCATGTCCTGGGGCGGCTCGACGCCTGGGATTCCCACGCCGCGCAGAAGGCGCTGGCGCTTTTCGCCAAGCGTCGGAACGGGCGCGGCGACCGGATCGCGACCGGGCCGGAATCACTGGCGCAGGCGATCATCGACCAACTGACCGCTCAGACGGTCGATTGCCTTCTGGAGGCCGCTTTCGCGGACGACGACCGGGGCTGGGCCGAAGCGCCGGAGGTGCTTGCGCGCCATGGCCTCGTGCGCGCGGGCCTCGACGGGCACCGTGGGGTCGTCGAGGTCGATGCACGCCTGGGCGTGCCCGTCATCGGCCTCGGCGCCTCGGCGCCGTCCTATTACGGCGCCGTGGGCGACAGGTTGCGCACCCGGATGATCCTCCCCGAGCATGCGGGCGTGGCAAACGCTATCGGGGCGGTCGTGGGGCAGGTCGCGATGCACGCGGCGGGCACCGTCACGAGCCCTGCGGCGGGCGCGTACATTGCCCATCTTCCCGCAGGCCCGGCGCGCTTCGCGGATCGCGATCAGGCCCTTGGTGCGCTGGAAAAGGCGCTTTCGGCGGAAGCCTCCGCCCGTGCCCGGCGTGCCGGCGTCGAGGAAATCCGCCTCGTGACCGAGCGGGAGGTGTCCGAGATC
>NZ_JAYRTX010000071.1:0-18245 GCF_041919395.1 Albidovulum sp. | reverse complement strand
ACTGGGCCGCGTGAATTCGCCCGCGGCCCCCCGCTAAGAATGGGGAGATTACCCGTCCGCCGAAGGTCTAGTGGACCTTCGGCAGGTCCGGTTGGCCGGAGCCGCAAGCCGGAGGCCAAGGGGCTCTCCGCTGGCGCCTTACGTTCGGGAAATCGGGACGCGGCTGCCTGGGGTGAGGTGGGATCAAGAAGGCGTCCAGTGGACGCCTTCCCCACCGAACGCCCGCCCCGTGGGCGGGCCGGGGTGGCAGGCGCGGCCGTCGAGGCAATGCCTCGACTTGTCGCTGGACAAATCGGGCAATACAGAGTCGGGATGAACCCCGACCTACGGACTGCTACTCCATCAAGGAATACCAATCCCTAACCGTAAGCTTCAAACGAACTGTCTCCTCGACCGGCAAAATTCCGCAATGCGCAATAGGGCCTCGCGCCAAATTCAATCTATTGATTACCCTCAGTACTCTGCCTTTCGACGCGTTTGAGAATATTCCCGAAAACACGTTCCAGTTCTCCTTAATAACTTCCCCAAGTTCACCAAATGTTGTATAGTCAATATTCCTATTGGACCTCGGAGGAATACCCTCCGCCTCCTCCCTCTGCTTATTCTTTTCTACATTCTCTCTCACGGCCTGCAGAGTATAACTCGTCCACCATCCTTGGGGGTAAGCCACATCCATCGTCTCTCCGATCAGTTGCCTTATGTCATTCTCAAGCGCATAGAATATCCGATAAAATTCACCCATCTTCCTAGCATCGCTAAGTATTTGATAGTCTATTTGGTTTAGGTGACCTTCCACTAATCCATCGGTGTGTCTCTCGATTTCTGACCTTTCGTCCCGAAGGGAAAGCTCACCCATAACTCGCGCTAGATCGCGAGTTATTACCGAGCACTTGAGCATATATAGCTCCAGAACCACTTCCGAGACCATCAGAGGAGGTTCCTTTTCAAGCTCTTGAAGATCGCATCGAACACCATTGGATTGTCGGTCTCAGGTAGAACAACGTTGATTTGATAAGAGATGCCTAGCCTCTTCAATGCCGCACCGCCCGGATCGGCATGTTCTTCGTGGCCTTGATCAACCTTTTCCTCTTCTTTCGAAGTATCGGTCTTCCCTTGCCCTCTCATTGAGGCAGGTATATATGATCGAACCACGTCAAATGTGTTGAATATCAGTCTAATAATCTGGTCGTTCTTGTTGAGACCAGTAATCTCGACAATAATGTCTTTTACTTGATCTTCAGTTGCCTTATCGACAAACTCGTTCCGTCGAAATAGCTCGCTGAAAGCCGCTTTCAGCCCTTCGGACGCCGCCTGCGCCCGCTTGCTTTCTGTCTTGAACCTTGAATACCTGTCCGTCGGAGTGCCGTCGCCTTCCAGAAATCCCATCTTTTTCATTAGCGGTGGCACGGATCTCGCGCCGCCGCCAGATAGCTTTAGAACAGTTTCGAGAAAGTTGTTTGAGAACTTGTCTGGCCTTTCCGCAACAATAATCGCATCCAAGACGGCTTTCAGAGAGCCCGGATAAGAAGTGTAAGGAAGATTGCCTTTGATCTCTCGCCGCTCTTTGCTTTCTGACTTGTCTGCAGTTTTCGCTTCGGCCTTTGGTTCGTTGTTAGTATCTGGCGCAGTCTTCTCGTCGGCCATTTTCGCCTCTCTCCCTAGACGCGAAAAGGCTACTCACGGCTACACCAAAGTCAAGAATCCATCTTCAGCGCATTAATAAACGCCTCCTGCGGAATCTCCACCTTCCCGAACTGCCGCATCTTCTTCTTGCCGGCCTTCTGCTTCTCCAAGAGCTTGCGCTTCCGCGTCGCGTCGCCGCCGTAGCACTTGGCGGTCACGTCCTTCCGCAAGGCCGACAGAGTCTCCCGCGCGATCACCCGGCCGCCGATGGCCGCCTGGATCGGGATCTTGAACATGTGGCGGGGGATCAGGTCCTTCAGCTTTTCCACCATCGCCCGGCCACGCGCCTCGGCCCGGTCGCGGTGGACCATGATGGAGAGCGCGTCCACGGGCTCGTCGTTGACGAGGATCTGCATCTTCACGAGGAAATCCTCGCGGTAGCCGATCATCTGGTAGTCGAAGCTCGCATAGCCCTTGGTCACGCTCTTCAGCCGGTCGTAGAAGTCGAAGACGACCTCGGCCAAGGGCAGGTCATAGACGACCATGGCGCGGGAACCGGCATAGGTCAGATCCATCTGGATGCCGCGGCGGTCCTGGCAGAGTTTCAGCACATCGCCGAGATAGTCGTCGGGGACCATGATCGTCGCCTTGATGCGCGGCTCCTCGATATGGTCGACATAGGTCAGGTCGGGCATGTCGGCGGGGTTGTGCAGCTCGCGCACCTCGCCGTCCTTCATGTGGAGCTTGAAGACGACCGACGGCGCGGTGGTGATGAGGTCGAGGTCGTATTCCCGTTCCAGCCGGTCGCGGACGACCTCGAGGTGGAGAAGCCCGAGGAAGCCCATGCGGAAGCCGAAGCCGAGGGCGGCGGAGGTCTCCATCTCGTAGGTGAAACTCGCGTCGTTCAGCGCCAGCTTCTCGATGGCGTCGCGCAAAGCCTCGAAATCGTTGGCATCGACCGGGAAGAGGCCGCAGAAGACCACCGGCTGCGCCGGCTTGAAGCCCGGCAGCGCCTTGGCGCAGGGCTTCCTCTCATGGGTGATCGTGTCGCCGACGCGGGTGTCGCGGACCTGCTTGATCGAGGCGGTGAAGACGCCGATCTCCCCCGGCCCCAGTTCGGCGATGTCGACCATCTGCGGCTTCAGCACGGCGAGCTTGTCGATGCCGTAGATCGCGCCCGTCTGCATCATCTTGATGCGGTCGCCCCTGGCGACGCGGCCGTCCATCACGCGGATCATGACGACGACGCCGAGGTAGGGGTCGTACCAGCTGTCGACGAGCATCGCCTTCAGGGGCGCCTGCGCATCGCCCTTCGGCGCCGGCAGGCGGTGGACGATGGCCTCCAGCACGTCGGGAATGCCGACGCCGGTCTTGGCCGAGATCGGGATGGCCTGGCTGGCGTCGATGCCGATGACGTCCTCGACCTCCGCCTTCACGCGCTCAGGGTCCGAGGCGGGCAGGTCGATCTTGTTCAGGACCGGGACAAGCTCGTGGTCGGCGTCGATCGCCTGGTAGGCGTTGGCGAGCGTCTGCGCCTCCACCCCCTGCGTCGCGTCGACGACGAGGAGCGAACCCTCGACCGCGCGCATGGAACGGCTGACCTCGTAGGCGAAGTCGACGTGGCCGGGCGTGTCGATGAGGTTCAGCACATAGGTCTTGCCGTCCTTCGCGGGATACTCGATGCGGACGGTGTTGGCCTTGATGGTGATGCCGCGCTCGCGCTCGATGTCCATCGAGTCGAGAAGCTGGGCCTTCATGTCCCGTTCGGCGACGGTCCCGGTCATCTGGATGAGCCGGTCGGCAAGGGTCGACTTGCCGTGGTCGATATGGGCCACGATGGAGAAGTTACGGATCTGGGCGAGCTCGGTCATGATTGCGGGGATATGCGCGGGAACGGGCGGGCGGTCAATGGGGGACCGGGTTGCCCTGGCCACCGGGACCGCCCCATCTTCCGGCGCCCGTGCCGGGAAATCGCGGGGTCGAGACGCGATGTCCCGAACCCTCGCTCGGCGCGGACGATCTTCATGGACGCTTCCATGCTAGGATGGTCCGAGACTGCCCGAAGGGAGGCCGCCATGAAGGAGATCGCCTATAGGGTGCGGGCCACCGGCAGGGTTCAGGGCGTGGCCTACCGCGCCTGGGCGCAGGGCCAGTCCCGGGCGCTCGGCCTCAGGGGCTGGGTCCGGAACCGCGGCGACGGCTCGGTCGAGGCGCTGATCGCGGGGCCCGAGGCGGCGGTGGAGGCGATGGTGACAGCGATGGGCGAAGGCCCCGGCGCCGCGCGTGTCACGGACGTCTGGACCGAGCCCGCCGACCCCGCCGCGGTGCCTGCCGGCTTTGCCGTCCGCGCCTGAGCGCGCCGGGTCACGGACGCACTGGCCCGGAAGCACTGGCCCCGACACACCGGGACTTTTCGCACCGGGACTTGACGCGGCCGCACTTGACGCGCTGGCCCCGCCGTCCGATCTAGGGACCAGAGCCAGCGGAGGCCCCCATGAAATTCTCCATCCCCGACATGACCTGCGGCCACTGCAAGGCGGTGGTCGAACGCACCATCATCGACCTCGACAGCAACGCAAGCGTCGTCGTGAACCTCGGCGCCCACACCGCCGAGGTCAAGACGACGGTTCCCGCCGAGGCCATCATCGGCGCGCTGAAGACCGAAGGCTACAGCGCCGAGCGGATCGGCTAGGCTCAGGTCGTCCCCAAACGTGCCACGAGCCGGTCGGCGCCCTCTTCGATGAGGTCAAGCGCGGCATCGAAGTCACGTGTGTACCAGGGGTCCGGCACCTCCCCCTGCCCGAGATAGAGCCGAAGCTCGGCGGTGCCCGCGGCGGGCCGCAGCGCCGCGAGGTCGGCGAGGTTCGACCGGTCCATCGCGAAGACGAGGTCGAAGGCGGCAAGATCGGCGAGTGTTACCTGCCGGGCGCGCAACGCCGAGAGGTCGTAGCCACGCCGGGCCGCAGCGGCGATCATCGGCCCGTATGGCGGCTCGCCGACGTGCCAGCCGATCGTCCCCGCGCTGTCGGTGGCCAAGGCAAGCCCGGCAGCCCGCGACCGGGAAGCGAAGACGGCCTCGGCCGCCGGCGAGCGGCAGATGTTGCCGAGACAGACGAAGAGGATACGCTGCATGTCGGGGCCTCCTGCCCCGCCCATTGCAGACGGAGCCCCCGGTGTCAAAGCCCCGCGCCATCACGATCCTGACCGGCGCCGGGATCTCGGCCGAAAGCGGGCTCGGCACCTTCCGCGATCCGGGCGGGCTCTGGTCGCGCTACGACTGGCGCGATCTGGCCACGCCGGAGGGGTTCGCCCGCGATCCCGGCTTCGTGCTCGACTTCTACAACTGGCGGCGCGAGAGGGTGCGGACGGCACGGCCGAACGCAGCCCACCTTGCGCTCGCGCGGCTCGCGCGGGAGGGTGAAGCCGCCGTGACGCTTGTCACCCAGAACGTCGACGATCTGCACGAACGTGCGGGAAGCCCCGAAGTCATCCACATGCACGGAACCCACCTGACTGCACGCTGCGCGGCCTGTGGCCACCGCTGGCCCGCGCCTGCCGTCATGGCGCCCGCCGACCCCTGCCTGGCCTGCGGCCGGCCGGCGACACGTCCCGATGTCGTCTGGTTCGGCGAAACGCCCCATCACATGGGGCGGATCGCCCGGGCACTTCAGGCGACCGACCTCTTCGTCGCCATCGGCACATCGGGCACCGTCTACCCCGCTGCCGGCTTCGCCGCCGCTGCGCGGACGGCCGGCGCCAGCACACTGGAACTGAACCTCGAACCCGGGCGGAACGCAGGAGTCTTCGATGCCGCACGGCACGGCCCGGCAAGCGAGATCGTGCCCGAATGGGTCGCAGAGGTCCTCGCCGAGCGCTGAAGTTCGTCTTCGCCGGAATGTCCCCGGGGGAACCCACCGCAGCCCGCGCGGCGATCGGGGCAGCGCGCGGTCCAGAGCCTTGCAACTCGCCCAAGGAGCATGATGATCCGATCGCGCTCGGCAAGGACAGGTGCCTCGCGAAGGTTACCGGGCGCGACCGAGGAGGCTATTCGGATCCAACCACGGTCGCCCGCATCGTCGCAGGGCGCCACGCCGTGAGCGCTGGTGCAGGAGGCCGGCGGGGCTGATTGCGACAGGCTTCGCACGGTTGCGCTCTTCCCCGGTCGGGCGGGGGAAGAGCGAGGGATACGGGGCGGCACGCCGGGGAACGCGCGCCGCGCCGCGGGCGCCGGATCGGGCGGTTCAGCGCGTGCTGTCCACCGGCACGTCCAGTTCCACCACGCCAGCCTTCTCGAAGGTGAGCGTGACGTGCACGGTCGTCCCGTCGGCGGGACGCTCCGTCAGCCCCATGAACATCACATGGTCGCCGCCGCGCTGGAGCGCGTGGGTGGCGCCTGCCGGGATCGGAAAGCCTTCGGGCACATGGACCATCTGCATCGTCCCGTCGGTACCCTGCTTGTGGGTGTGGAGTTCCACCTTGGCCGCGATATCCGAGGCGGCCGCGACCAGACGGTCGTCCTCCGCGCCGGTGTTCTCGATCAACATGAACGCGGCGCCGGCCATGGCGCCGGGCATGAAGCGGGCATAGGCGTCGGTGACGGCGATCGTGTCGGCGGCGAGCGCGGGCAGCGCCCAGAGCGCGGCGGTGGCGGCAAGTGCGGTCTTGAGGGGGTTCATCTCTGTCTCCTTGAGGTTGTCGGTCTGAACGGGGGATCAGGCGGCAACCGGAGGGCCGCGTGCACGCCAAGCGGCACGCGGCGCGAAGGAGAGGAAATGCGCCCGCACGGGGGCCAGCGCCTCGCCGGCGCTTTCCGGACGGGCGATGGAAGGAAGCGTGATCCGGAACGCACCAAGGAGCGCAGCCGCCAGATCGGGGCAGAGGTGGCTATCGCCGGTCGGGTTTCCGTCGGCGTCGAGCGCGACCTGAACGATTCCGCCCCCCGAGCAAAGCACAACGGCCTGCCCGCCGGCCACGGCCTGACCGCGCGCTGACGCCGCCGCGACGCCCATCGCCGTGACGGCGACGGCGAGGACGACGGCAACGAAATGCTGGACCGGTCCGCGGCGCATGGTCCGTTCATAGGCCCGTGCGGGCACGATGGGAAGGGCCCCGCCCCGCGCGCAATGGTCGCGCCCCGTCGCCGGCCGCAAACGCAAGGGCCCCGCCGAGGCGGGGCCCTGCGAGATGGCGGTATCGGATCGGCTCAGGCCGCGGCGCGGGCCTTCGCGATGTCCTTCTTGATCTTCAGAGCGCGGCCCGACAGCTCGTCGTCCTTCGCCTTGGCGAGGAAGGCGTCGAGCCCGCCGCGGTGGTCCACCGAGCGCAGCGCGGCCGCCGAGATCCGCAGCGTGAACGACTGGCCGAGCACGTCTGAGATGAGCGTGACATCGTTCAGGTTCGGCAGGAAGCGGCGCCGCGTCTTGTTGTTCGCGTGGCTCACGTTGTTGCCCGTCATCGGGCCCTTGCCGGTCAGTTCGCAGACGCGGGACATTGGGTTCTTCCTTCACAGCTTGGGCTTTGGCCCGGCGTTCCGATAAAGCGAAGGCACGCCGCCTGAGCGGGGGCCCGAATTCCGTCCGCGCCGTCTAATGCCATTGCCGGGCGGCGTCAAGCGATTCATCCGGCCTGCCCAGCGCTCCTTCCGCGCGGCTGCTCGCGCGGAGGCGCCGACCCGTGGCGCCTTCGGCCCGCCATCGCCGCGCGGGGTCGCGGGCGACCATAACGGCCGCGCGACCTGATCGCCACTGGACAGGGCGCCCCTGCGCGGCCATGCTCCCGCCCCATGCCCCACGATCATTCCGATCACGATCATCCGCATACGCTTCTGCCCTCCGATCCGGCGCTGAGGGTAAAGGCGCTGGAGACGATCCTCGTCGCCAAGGGCCTCGTCGATCCCTCGGCGATGGAGGCGATCCTCGACACCTACGAGCACAAGGTCGGGCCCCATCTCGGCGCCGCCGTCGTGGCGCGGGCCTGGACCGATCCGGCATTCCGCGCACGGCTCGTCGCCGACGCGACCGCCGCCGTGGCCGAACTGGGCATCTCGGGCCGGCAGGGCGAGCATGTCGTGGCCGTGGAAAACACGCCCGAGACGCACAACATGGTCGTCTGCACGCTCTGCTCCTGCTACCCGTGGCCGCTCCTTGGAATTCCGCCCGGCTGGTACAAGTCCGACGCCTACCGCGCCCGCGCGGTGCGGGAGCCGCGCAAGGTGCTGGCGGAGTTCGGCGTGACACTGCCCGAGGGGCAGAAGGTTCGGGTCTGGGATTCGACGGCCGAGGTGCGTTACCTTGTCGTCCCGATGCGACCCGAGGGCACCGAGGGGATGGACGCGGTGGCGCTCGCGGCCCTCGTCACCCGCGACTCGATGATCGGCACCGGCCTGCCCGGGCCGCCGCGATGACCCGCGTCCACGACATGGGCGGGCGCTGGGGCGACGGAGCAGTGGTGCCAGAGCCGCAGGGCATCGTGCCCGTGGGCGCCGACTGGCAGCGCAAGGCGCTGGCGCTGACGCTCGCGGCCGGGGGGCTCGGCCAGTGGTCGATCGACACCTCGCGCCATGCCCGCGAAAGCCTCGCGCCAAAGGACTATATGCGGTTTTCCTATTACGAGAAATGGATTGCCGCGCTCGCCGATCTGCTCGTGGCGCGCGGCCTCGTCAGCGAGGCGGAGCTGAGTTCGGGCAAGGCCGCCCCTGCCCCTCCGCATCCGAGGCTCTTCCGCGCCGCGGCGGTCGGACCCGCGCTCGCGCGCGGCACGCCCTACGCCCGGCCGGGCGCGGCCCCCGCCTTCGCCGCCGGCGACCGGGTGCGCACACGACTGCCGTCGCGCAATTCACATGTGCCGGGCGGGCACACCCGGCTGCCCGCCTACGCGGCGGGTCATGTCGGACAGATCGAGCTGGTGCACGGTCCCCATGTGTTTCCCGACACCAATGCCCACGGACTCGGCGAACGCCCGGAGCCGCTCTACACCGTTGCATTTTCCGCCGAGGACCTCTGGGGCGAGGCCGAGACGCAGGACGACGAGGTGACGCTCGATCTCTGGGAAAGCTATCTGGAGCCGGCATGACCGCGCCCGCGCCCTCCCGCTTCGACGAACCCTGGCAGGCGCAGCTTTTCGCGCTGACCGTGGCGCTGAACGAGGCAGGGCATTTCGGCTGGCCGGACTGGACGCAGGCCTTCGGCGCCACCCTGAAGCGCCGGGGCACCGAGCGGCCGCAGGACGGCAACGCAGACTACTATGCGGCCTGGCTGGAGACGCTGGAGGGCTTCCTCGACGCGACGGGGCACGCGCCGAAGGCGGAGGCGGCGCGGACGAAGGCGGCCTGGGAGGCAGCCTATCTTGTCACGCCGCATGGGCAGCCGGTCCGGCTCAAGGGCTAATCCAGCCGAAAGACCTTGTCGCGCCCCGTCGCGCCCCGCAGGAGCGTCAGGCGCGACTTCGCCACGCCGAGAGCCTTGGCAAGAAGCGTCACCACCGCCGCCGTCGCCTTGCCGCCCTCGGGCACGACGGTCACGTAGACGCGGATCGTGCCCGCCTCGATCACGACGGCATTGCGCGAGGCCTTCGGCGTCACGCGGACGGCGATTTCGGCGCCGGGGCGGGCGAGGTGCGAAAGATCGCTCATGACCCCGACCCTAGCGCGGCCCGGCGCGCCCGGCCAGCCTTGCGCCTGCGGTCCGGATCGGCATGATCGCGGCGCAGGAAACAGGAGAACGGTCATGACCACGCCGAACCCCGCCGCGATGGAATTCTTCCTCACCCGTCGCTCGCGTCCGCCGAAGCTCCTGCGAGCGCCGGTGCCGACAGAGGCGGAACTCATGCCGATCCTGACGGCGGCGGCGCGGGTGCCCGACCACGGCAAGCTCGAACCCTGGCGGTTCCTCGTGCTGGCAAAGCCTGCGCTCGGCCGGCTCGCGGCGCTGGCCCGGGCGCGGGGCGCCGCGCTGGGGCTTGAGCCCGACCGGATCGAGAAGGGCGTGGCGCAATTCGCCGATGCCGACCTCATCGTTGCCGTCGTCATGGTGCCGCGCCCGACGGACAAGATCCCCGAACTGGAACAGGTGCTCTCGGCCGGCGCGGTCTGCCTGACGCTCCTGAATGCGGCGCTGGCCTCGGGCTGGGACGCCTGCTGGCTTACCGGCTGGCACGTCCACGATGCCACCTTCGCCCGCGAGGCGCTCGGCCTTGCCGCAGGCGAGCGGGTGGCGGGGCTGATCCATATCGGCACCGCGACCTCCATCCCGCCCGACCGGCCGCGACCGGACGTTGCGGCGATCACCTCCTGGATCCGGGACTGAGGCGGTGATCCTCGGCGACTTCCTGAAGGCCATCGGACAGATCCACGACCGGCGGTTCCTCAAGGTGCTCGGTCTCGGTGTACTTCTTGCGCTCGCGCTTCTCGCCGGGGCCTACGCGGTGGTGGCCACGCTGATCGGCTGGGTCGTGCCCGACACCTTCACCCTGCCCTGGATCGGCGAGATCGCCTGGGTGGAAAACCTCCTGAGCTGGGGCTCGCTTCTCCTGATGCTCGTGCTTTCGGTCTTCCTGATGGTGCCCGTGGCCTCGGCCTTCACCGGGCTCTTTCTCGAGGACGTGGCCGAGGCGGTGGAGGCGCGGCACTACCGGGGCCTGCCCCCCGCCCGCCCCGTGGCGCTGACGGAGGCGGTGGCCGACAGCCTGCGCTTCCTGGGGGTGATCCTCGCCGCCAATGCGTTGGCGCTGGTGCTCTACCTCCTTTCCGGGCCCTTCGCGCCCCTCGTCTTCTGGGCCCTGAACGGCTACCTGCTCGGGCGCGAGTATTTCCAGATGGCGGCGATGCGGCGGCTCGGGCGGGCGGGGGCCGCGGCCCTGCGCCGGCGCCACAGCGGGCAGATCTTCGTCGCGGGGCTCCTGATGGCCGCGCCGCTCACGCTGCCCTTCGTGAATCTCGTCGTCCCGGTCCTCGGCGCTGCGACCTTCACGCATATGTTCCACCGGCTGAACGGCGATCCGGGGCAGCGGGATGACCAAAAAAGAACCGCGGCGCCGGGGCGCCGCGGTCAGCAGATCGGTCGGAACGGCCCGGATCAGGCGGCGCGGGAAAGCAGGACGTCGTCCACCTTCTTCTGGGCGCCGGCCTCGTCGACGCCGGCCACGGCCGCCACCTCGCGGGTCAGACGGTCGAGCGCCGCCTCGTAAAGCTGGCGCTCCGAATAGGACTGCTCGCGCTGATCGTCGGTGCGGTGCAGGTCGCGCACGACCTCGGCGATGGCCATGAGATCGCCGGAGTTGATCTTCTGCTCATATTCCTGCGCGCGGCGCGACCACATCGCGCGCTTGACCTTGGCCTTGCCCTTCAGCGTCTCGAGCGCCTTGGTCACGAGGTCGGGCGAGGAGAGCTGGCGCATGCCGATCTCGGTGGCCTTGTGCGTGGGCACGCGCAGCGTCATCTTGTCCTTCTCGAAGGTGATGACGAACAGCTCGAGCTTGAACCCGGCGATTTCCTGTTCCTCGACCGCCATGATCCGGCCCACGCCATGCGCGGGATACACGACGAAGTCGTTCGGGCGGAAATCGTTCTTCTTTGTTTTGCTCATGTCGTGGTGCATCCTCGCATCCGGCCTCCGTGCGCCAACGCCACAGAAACGCGCGGGGGCCGAAAAGCCCCCGTTGCCGCATTTTCGATGTCGCCCAGTACCCCCGTGGCTGCCGAGTGAAGCAACCTCACGCGCAGAGTTCCTCGTCGTTTGTGACAGAAATATAGCAAAAACTGCCCCCATTTTAAAGGGCTGCAACGCGGCAAGTCGGCCATGCGCCTGCGGCATCATCGCCCGAATCGGCCCCTTTGGCGCGATTTTTCGCTTGCGACGCTCCGCGCGGACCGATTCGCGTCAGCGGCGCGAATCGCCCCGGGCCGGCTTTATCAGTCCCCGGTACCCGGCGCTTCGGAGAAATACTTGTCGAGCTTGCCCGTCTCGCCGTCGCGCGCCTCCGCCTCGGGCAAGGGATCCTTGCGTTGGGTGATGACCGGCCACTTCTCGGAATAGGTCCGGTTGAACTCCACCCATTTCTCCATCGCGGGCTCGGTGTCAGGCCGGATCGCGTCGGCCGGGCACTCCGGCTCGCAGACGCCGCAGTCGATGCATTCGTCCGGGTGAATCACCAGCATGTTCTCGCCTTCGTAGAAGCAGTCCACCGGGCAGACTTCGACGCAGTCGGTGTATTTGCAGGCGATGCAGTTGTCGGTGACGACATAGGTCATGGCACGGGGTCCGGACTTCCGAAAGGCAGAGGACTCCTAGCCCCAAGGCGCGCGGCATGCAAGACGGCCGGGGTGGGAAAGACCGCCGCAGGTGCGCGGCCGCGGGCCCCGCGAACGTCAGTCCTCTGCGGCAGCGGCAGGCGGAACGGAGGTCTTCGGGACAGCCGGCGGCGCGAGATCGTCGTAGAGCCCGCGCGCCTCGGGCGCGGGGCCGCGGCGGCTGCCGCAGGCGAGGATGCGGACGACGCGGACCTGCCCGCCCTGCGGGAAGGTCAGGACGTCGCCCGGACCGACGGCATGGCCGGGCTTTGCCATCCTCGCGCCGTTTAGCCGCAGGCGGCCGGCCGATACCACCTCTGCCGCGAGGCTGCGGGTCTTGCAGAACCGCGCCTGCCAGAGCCACTTGTCGATGCGGATGCGCTCGCCTTCGGCCAAACCGGCCTCAGATCTTGTCTTTCAGCGCGAGAAGCGCGGCGAAGGGGTTGTCGGGGTCGATGCGGTCCGACTTCGGAGGGCGCGATTCGAAGGATCGGGGGCGCTCGTCCTCGCGCCGCGGCTTGCCGCCCGGCTTGCCCTGCGGCTTGCCTTGGGGCTTTCCCCCGCGTGGCCGGTCGCCGCGCTCGCCCCGGGATTGGTCGGCCCGGTCGCGCCGCTCGCCCTGCGGCCGACCGTCCCGACGCTCGGCACCCTCGCGGGGCCGCCCCTCACCAGACTGGCCTTCACGGGGCTGGCCTTCACGGGGCTGGCCTTCACGGGGCTGGCCTTCGGGGCGGCGGCCGCGATTCGGCCGCTCGCCGCGGTTTCCGCGTGGCCGCGGCGCCCAGGTGAAGGTATAGTACACCTCCATCTCGGTGACGGTCTGAAGCGCCGCCTCCTCCTCGGTGATCGGATTGACGACCTCGCCCTCGGCCACCGGGGCCGAGACCGGTTCTGCCCGCACCTTCTCGCGTTCGGCCCTCTCGCCCTTGTAGCCGAGCCCGCTCATGAGGTCGGCAAACTGTTCCAGCGTCATGCCGGTAATCGACAGCATGTCGGGCGTTGCCTCGAATCCCGCGCGGCTGTCCTGCGTGCGCAGGATGTCGGAGAGCCTTTCCAGCATGTCGATGCGGATGGCCCGCGCGCCGGCCGGGTGGTAGCCCGAAAGTGTGTAGTAGCCGCCCGGCACACCCTCGATGTTCGGCACAGTGACAAGGCCCGGCGGCGGGCTTTCGGGGAACTCGTCGAGCCCCGCGAAGAGCGACCAGAGCACGAGACGGAGCCGCGTCGGCGCGGGTTTCAGCAACGCGGGCTGGAAGATCGTGTACTGGCCGAAGCGAACGCCGTGCTTCCTGAGCGCGCCGCGCATGTCCTGGTCGAGCGCCTTGACCTCGTCGGCGACGCCCTCGCGCGGCAGGACGCCCATCGCCTCGGTAAGACGGAAGGCGAAGCCGCGGGCGAGACCGGCGAGCGTCTCGTCGCGGGAAAGGTTCAGGAGCGGCTCGAAGAGCGTTGCCACCTTGCGGTCGATGAAGTGCTGGAGCCGGCGGCGGACCTTTTCGGCCACGTCGAAGCCAGCCTCTTCGTCGACGAAGGCCGCGACCTGCGGTTTCAGCGCCTCGGGGCCCTTCACGAGCTTGCCGACCGCGTGGGTGCCCCACATCAGCCCGCCCTGCTCGGTGAAGTCGAACTCGGTGTCCGGCGCGTTGTAGAAACGGTCCGCGCGGAGGTGGAATTCGGGCTTCAGCGCCTCGTAGGCCGCCTGCTTCACCGTCCTTGCCTCGTCGGGCGAGCCAGTGCCGTCCTGGTGGAAGCGGAACCCTTCGAGACGGCCGACGAATTCGCCCTCGACCGTCACCTCGCCCTTGTCGTTCACCTCGGCCACGAGGCCCTCCTTCTGTTTGAGCCGGCGGAGGAGCACACTCGTCCGCCGGTCCACAAATCGCTGTGTCAGCGCGGCATGGAGCGCGTCCGACAGGCGGTCTTCTACCGCGCGCGTCTCGTCGCGCCAATGGCTTTCGTCTTTCACCCAGCGGTCGCGCTGCGCGACATAGGTCCAGGTCCGGATATAGGCGAGCCGCTTCGACAACGTGTCGATATCGCCTTGCGTCTTGTCGATGCGGCGGATCTGCGCCGAAAGCCAGTCGTCGGGGACATGTCCTTCCTGGAGGAAGCCGAAGATGCGGGCGAGAAGGCTCGCGTGTTCCTGGGCCGAGATGCCCTGGAAGTCCGGCACCCGGCACACGTCCCACAAAAGGCGCAGGTCACGCGGATGGGCGAGCCGGTCGCGGACGGGGGGCAGCTCTGACAGCGTCTTGAGCGCGCGGAGGTCGTCGGCCTCGCGCCCGCGCTGAAGCCATTCGCTGGCGGGTGACGCCTCCAGCGAGGCGATAAGCCGGTCGGCCGACCCGAAGTCGAGCGCGGAGGCGCGCCAATTCAGCCGCCGGATCGGCGCGAAGCGGTGGTTCTCGATGGCCTCGATCACCTCGGGATCGAGCGGCCCCGCCTCGCCCGTCACGCCGAAGGTGCCGGGCGCGGTGTGGCGGCCGGCGCGGCCGGCAATCTGGGCAAGCTCGTGGGGGAAGAGGGACCGCATCCGCCAGCCGTCGAACTTCGCTGTGGCGGAGAAGCCGACATGGCCAATGTCGAGGTTGAGGCCCATGCCGATGGCGTCGGTCGCGACAAGGTAGTCGACCTCGCCCTCCTGGTACATCGCCACCTGCGCGTTGCGCGTCCGGGGGGAAAGCGCCCCCATCACGACGGCGGCGCCGCCCTTCTGGCGGCGGATCAGCTCGGCGATGGCATAGACGTTTTCAACCGAAAACCCGACTATGGCGGAGCGTGCAGGCATCCTGCTTAGCTTTTTCGAACCCGAGTAGCTCAAGGTCGAGAAGCGTTCGCGCTTCAGGAACTGCACCCCCGGCACCAGCGCCGCGATGGCGCCCCGCATCGTGTCGGAGCCGAGGAGGAGCGTCTCGTGGAGCCCCCGCGCGTTCAGGAGCCGGTCGGTGAAGACATGGCCGCGCTCGGGGTCGGCGCAGAGCTGGATTTCGTCCACCGCGAGGAAGTCGCAGCCGATGTCGGTGGGCATCGCCTCCACCGTGCAGACCCAGTACTGCGCCCGCGCGCCGACGATCCGTTCCTCGCCCGTCACGAGCGCCGCGACCGAGGGACCGCGGGCGGCCACGATCCGGTCGTAGACCTCGCGCGCGAGCAGTCGCAACGGCAGGCCGATGACACCCGTGCGGTGCGCGAGCATCCGTTCGATCGCGTAATGGGTCTTGCCCGTGTTCGTCGGTCCGAGGACCGCAGTGATCCTCGCGCCCGCGTTCATGCGCCTGCTCCTCGGGTCGCCGTTGCGGCGGCCTGCCCGTCTGCCCGCCCTAGAGTGACATGCCGGAGGTCTTCTTCTCCAGCCGGTCGAGCGCCTGATGTAGGGTGTCCTGGTGCGGATGTATAGCCAGCGCGGCGCGATAGGCCTTGATCGCCGCCTCGTCGCGGCCGAGTTGCTCGAGAATCATGCCAAGCCCAGCGAGCGCGCCGAAATGATGGGGGTTCAGGCTCAGCGTCCGGGCGATATCGGTCATGGAGGGGCCGAACTGCCCGGCCATGTAGAAGGCGGTGGCGCGCGCGTTCCAGCCTTCGGCGAAATCCGGCGCATGGTCGGTCAGGGCCGTCAGATGCTCGATCGCCGCGGCAAGGTCGCCCGCCTCCATCGCGTCGCGCCCGCGCTTCAGGAGAAGGTCCATCGAGGGCGAGCCCGATTTCGACCATTCGCGCAGGATGTCGGCCTGCGTCCGCTGCCAGTTCTCGTTCGCAGGGTCGGCAAGCTCGGCATAGAGCCTGTCGAGCGGCTCGGCCGCGGCGGCGGGCCCGCCCCCGGGCAGACCGAGCGATAACGCTGCGGCACAGACGAGGAAAAACGCGCGGAAGGGAGTGGCGATGCGGTCCATTACAGGGCAGAGTGTAGCCGAAATGGCGGACCCGCGCGAGGGCCGCAGCGGTCACATTTGGAGGAACGCATGAGCGATGTGGTTAACGCGGCCGTCGCCGCGCTGAGCGAGAAACTGTCCGGCGGCCTGCCCGGAACCGCGAAATTCGTGATCGCGGGCGAGGGCGCGCTGATGGTCGACGGTTCCGGCGTGCGCGCGGGTGACGAGGAGGCCGACGTGACCATCACCGCCGACCGCGAGACCTTCGAGGGACTCATGTCGGGCGACGTTAACCCGACCGCCGCCTTCATGCAGGGCAAGCTTTCGATTGACGGCGACATGGGTCTTGCGATGCAGCTTGGCGCCGCTCTCGGCTGAGGATGAAGCCGGCTCCCTTCTACGCCGATGTGGCCGAGGCGCCCGGCGGCGAGACCTGCGCCTGGCTCGACACGTCGGACGGGGTGCGGGTTCGTGCCGCCTGCTGGCGGGGGGGCACGAAGGGAACCGTTCTCCTGTTCCCCGGCCGCACCGAATACGTCGAGAAATATGGCCCCGCGGCCGGCGAGTTCGCCATGCGCGGCTATGCGATGGCGACGATCGACTGGCGCGGCCAGGGAATCGCCGACCGGCTCATCGAAGAACCCGCGCCCGGGCATGTCGAACGCTTTGCCGATTATCAGCGAGACGTGGCGGCGCTTGTCGCCTTCCTGCGCGCCGAGGCCCTGCCCGAACCCTGGTTCGTCGTCGGTCATTCGATGGGCGGCTGCATCGGGCTGAGGTCGATTCACGACGGGCTGCCGGTCCGCGCCGCGACCTTCTCGGCGCCGATGTGGGGCATCCGGATGCATCCCGCGCTGCGCCCCGCCGCCTGGGCGCTTGCGACGCTGGGCCCCATGGTCGGACTCGGCGACCGGCTGGTGCCCTCGACGTCGCCCATGACCTACGTGCTGGAGGCGCCGTTCGAGGGGAACCTCCTGACCCGCGACCGGGAAATGTTCGAGTTCATGCAGCGCCAACTGACCGCCCATCCCGACCTTGCCATCGGCGGGCCGACACTCACCTGGCTGCGCGAGGCGCTGCGCGAGTGCCGCGATCTGCGCGCCATGGCCTCCCCTGCCCTGCCCTGCCTCACAGTCCTCGGAATCGAGGAGCGGATCGTGAACATACCGGCCATCGAGGACCGTATGGCGCGCTGGCCCGGAGCGAGGTTCGACCGCGTTGCGGGCGCCGAGCACGAACTGATGATGGAGACGCCGGCGGTCCGGACGCGGTTCTATGACGTGGCCGCCGCGTTCTTCGACGCGCACCGGGGCTGAAGCCCGGCCGTCGGATCAGATCCGGATCTTCAGGAAGCTTTCCCTCAGCGCCTTTGACCAGGCCTTGCTGATGCGGGTGAAATCGGCGTCCCCCGCCTCGAACCGCCGGGTGTGGCCGACCCGGCATTCGCCGGCCCGGATCACCGCGAGGTCGAGCGGCATCCCGACCGAGAGGTTGGACCTGAGCGTCGAATCCATCGACAGGAGCACGGCCTTCTGCGCGTCGTCGAGCGAGGTCGAGGGGCGCACCACCCGGTCGAGGATCGGCTTGCCGTATTTGTGCTCGCCGATCTGCAGGAACGGCGTGTCCTCGGTCGCCTCGATGAAGTTGCCCTCGGGGTAGACGAGGAACATCCGCATCGCCCCGTCCTTGCGCTGGCCCGCGACGATGAGCGAGGCCGAGGCCCCCTGCCGCATCGTGGCAAGCTTGTCGTCCACCGACCGGCGCACGCGGCCGAGCGTTTCTCCCACCACCTCGGCGACCTTCAGGAGCGTCGGGGCGAGCATGATCGAGGTTTCGGGCGCCGCCTCGGGGTCGTCGATCGCCTCGCGCAACTGGGCAATGGTCGTCTGGGTGATCGACAGGCTCCCGGCCGCAAGGATCACGATCACCCGCTCGCCGGGATCCTCGAATGTGAACATCTTGCGGTAGGTCGCGATGTTGTCGAGTCCGGCATTGGTGCGCGTGTCCGACAAGAGCACCATGCCGTCATTCAGCAAGAGCCCGACGCAATAGGTCATGTCCCGTCCCCGATCCCCCGGCGCGCCGACACTATTGCTGCCCCTGGGCGACCGCAACCGACACGTCGAGCGTCTCGCGCCCCGGGCCCCGCGCGATTCCGCGGATCGGGGCGGCGTCGCGGGCATCGAGGCCGGAGCCGAGGCGGATGTAGCGGTCGTCCGGGCAGGTGCGGTTCGCCGGGTCGAAGCCGATCCAGCCGAGCCCGGCAACCCAGAGTTCCGCCCAGGCGTGAGCGGCCTCGTGCGGCGTGCCGTCCCCGGCTGCGAAAAGATAGCCGGAGGCATAGCGCGCCGGCATCCCAAGTGTACGCGCGGCGGCGATGAGCGCGTGGGCGTGATCCTGGCAGACGCCTTCGCCGAGCGCCATTGCTTCGGCCGCGGTCGTATGCGCCTCTGTGGCGCCGGGACGGT
>NZ_JAYRTX010000070.1:0-18248 GCF_041919395.1 Albidovulum sp. | reverse complement strand
CGTGACCGGCGAGGCGATCCTCGGCGCCAACATCTTCCGCGATCTTTTTGCGGCCGTCCGCGATGTCGTCGGCGGCCGTTCGGCGGCCTACGAGCAGGAACTGGCGCGGGCGCGGGAAACGGCACTCGGCGAGATGGAGGAGCGGGCGGCGCAGATGGGGGCCAATGCCATCGTCGGCGTCGACCTCGACTACGAGGTGATCAACAACATGCTGATGGTCTCGGCCTCGGGCACGGCGGTGAGCCTCGGATGAGCCGGATTGCCCGACATTGGCGAAGTGACCTTGCGTCACCTGTCCAGGGGGTTGCCGCATTGCGGCGGAACCTTGGCGGCGGGGCCGTGAAATACCCCCATTCCCGGTCCGAATTCTGCCGTGAATCTCCGTCAGGTTGCGCGCAAGACGGGAAGAATCCGGGGCCGCACGATGTCCGCCATGACCTTCGACCAGAAGTCCGCCTTCGCCGAACGGCTGAAGCGCATCCAGTCGGGGCAACAGTTCGAACATGGCGACGTGCTCGGCAAGTCGACCCACAAGGCCTGGAAGCGCAAGTTCGGCGACAAGGCGAAGAAGCCCAAGCGGACCTTCGGCGACAAGGTGATGGTTCTGATCGCCTTTCTTTGCGGCATGTCGGCAGTGCTGGTCGGTCGGCTCGCCTATTTCCACCTTTCGCGGATCGAGGGGCTGCCGGATGCCTTCTACGACCTCGGCGCGCGGGGAATGTATCTCTTCGCCTTCGTGCTGGCGCTTCTGCTCGTCGTGATCTTCCACCTGTCGAACCGGGCGCGGATGCAGGCGCTCCTTGTCGGTTGCGTGGTGATGCACTTCGGCGAGGCGGCCGTCGCCTCGAACGCGCCGGAGGTCTGGTCGCAGCTCTTCTCGGCGGACTACGCCACGATGATGGCCGAGCAGGGGCGCGACTACAGGCTGACCCCGGCCAGCTGAGCACCATCCCATTCCGAAACCCCGCGGCCCGGGCGCCCCGCCCGCTGGCCGCCATTTGCGTTTGAACGAGGACAACATGCTGGAAATCAGGAACCTTCAGGTCAGGCTCGAGGACGAGGGCAAGGAGATCCTAAAGGGTGTCGACCTGACCGTGGAGCCGGGCCGCGTCCATGCGATCATGGGGCCGAACGGTTCGGGCAAGTCGACCCTCTCCTATGTGCTCTCGGGCCGCGACGGCTACGAGGTCACGGGCGGCACGGCGGTTCTCGACGGCCACGACCTTCTGGAGATGGAGCCCGAGGAGCGGGCGGCGGCCGGCCTCTTCCTCGCGTTCCAGTATCCCGTGGAAATCCCCGGTGTCGGCAACATGACCTTCCTCAGGACCGCGCTCAACGCGCAGAGGAAGGCGCGGGGCGAGGCCGAGATCAGCGCCGGCGACTTCCTGAAACTCGTGCGGGAAAAGGCCAGGGCCCTGAAGATCGACGCCGAGATGCTGAAGCGCCCGGTGAACGTGGGTTTTTCCGGCGGCGAGAAGAAGCGCAACGAGATCCTGCAGATGGCGGTGCTGGAACCCTCCATGTGCATTCTCGACGAGACCGACTCGGGGCTTGACGTCGATGCGATGCGGCTGGTGGCGGACGGGGTGAACGCGCTCAGGTCCGAGGGGCGCGGTTTCCTCGTGATCACGCATTACCAGCGGCTTCTCGACCACATCCGCCCCGATGTCGTGCACATCATGGCCGATGGCCGGATCGTCAAGACCGGCGGACCCGAGCTCGCGCTCGAGGTCGAACAGAACGGCTATGCCGATATCCTCGCGGAGGTGCGGTGATGGCGGCGCCGCTGAGAAAGGATGACGCGCGGGAAGCCGCGACCGAGGCGCGGATCGCCGCGCTCGGCCGTCCCGGGGGCGGCTTCACCGCGCCCGCGCGGACCGACGCGCTGGCGCGGCTGACGGCGATGGGCCTGCCCACGCGGCGCGACGAATACTGGCGCTGGACCGATCCGGCGGCCTTCAACGCGCCCGAGCCCGCCGGCGGCGCGGCGCTGCGCGTGGACAAGCCGATCTTCGAGGGCCGCGACAAGGTGCGGCTCGTCTTCGTGGACGGGGTCTTCGATGCGGCCGCCTCCGACAACCCCGCGCTCGCCGGGGTGGAGATCGAGCGGCTGGCCGTGGCCGACCGTGCCGACATCCACTGGGCCAAGGCGCTCTACGGCGTGCTGGAGGCCGAGGGGCAGGCGCCCGTCGCGCGGCCCTTCGCCGCGCTGAACACCGCGGCCGCGACCGACGGCCTCCTGATTCGCGTGACGGGGCGGGCGGCGAAGCCTCTCCATATCTCCTACCGGCAGGGGTCGGAGCGGTCCGATGCCGTGCTCCACCATGTCGTCCGGCTTGAACCCGGCGCCGAGCTGACGGTCCTGGAGACCGGCACCGCCGGCGCGCGCTCCAACCTCGTGATGGAAGTCGACTTGGGCGAGGGGGCCCGGTTCCACCATCTGCGCCCGCAGGGCCGCGCGCTCGACCGCGCGATGATCACCCATCTCTTCGCCCGCGTCGCGGAGGGCGCACTCCTCAAGTCCTTCACGCTGACCGCGAACGGCAAGCTCACGCGGAACGAGGCGGTGATCCGCATCGTCGGTGACGGGGCGGTGGCGCATGTCGCGGGCGCGGCGCTCGGCGACGGGGCGGACGGGCCGTTCCTGCATGACGACACGATCTTTGTCACCCATGCGGGCGTCGGCTGCGAAAGCCGGCAGGTCTTCAAGAAGGTGCTGAAGCACGGCGCCAGGGGCATCTTCCAGGGCAAGATCCTCGTCAGGCCCGGCGCGCAGAAGACCGATGGCTACCAGATCAGCCAGTCGCTGCTGCTGGACGACGACAGCCAGTTCCTGGCCAAGCCGGAGCTGGAGATCTATGCCGACGACGTGAAGTGCAGCCACGGCTCCACCACCGGCGCCATCGACGAGACGGCGCTCTTCTACCTGCGTTCGCGCGGGGTGCCGAGGGCGGAGGCGACGGCGCTGCTGGTCCTCTCCTTTGTCGCCGACGCCATCGCCGAGATCGAGGATGCCGATCTGGCCTCGGACATCGTCGCGCGGATCGAGGACTGGCTGGCGCTGAGGCAGGGCTGAATGGCCGTCACCGACGACATCCTTGCCACCTACCGGGGGCCGGGCCGCGTGGCGCGGCGGCTTCTCGCGGGTGAGCGGCACGAGGCGCGGGCGCTGGCCTACCTGCTTGCCGCGCTCATCGTGGCCTATATCGCGCTCTGGCCGGCGCTTTCGCGCGAGAACGTGCTGGCAGCGGGCGAGGGGCCGCCGATGACACAGCGCATGGTCGCGGCTTTCCTCGGCGTTCTCGCGCTCCTGCCGGTGTTCTACGGGATCGCTGCGCTGAGCCGCATCGTGGCGCGCGCCTTCGGCGGGCGGGGCAGCTTCTTCGCCGCGCGGATCGTGCTTTTCTGGGCCTTTCTTGCCGCCACGCCGATGATGCTCCTGCGCGGGCTCGTTGCCGGGCTCGTCGGGCCCGGGCCGGGGCTCGTGGCGGTCAGCATCCTCGCCTTCGCGGCCTTCCTCTGGTTCTGGCTCGCGGGTCTTGCGGTCGCCGAAGGGGAGGGCGCGGCATGACCGGCCTGCCCGCGCTTGTCGCCGACCTCGCGCGCCAGACGATGCGCGACCCGCGGGGCGGCGTCCGGCGGCTTCTGGCCATGGACCTGCCGATGGAGGCGCGCTGGATCGCGCTCCTGCTCGTCACCGTGCTTGCCGTCCTCGTCACCCGGCTGTCGCTGGTTTTCCTGCCGCCCGGGGGCGAGCCGGCCTTCCTCGCGCTCGTCGCCGATCCCTTCGTGGGGGTTCCCGTGCAGGGGCTGTCGTTGCTGATCGCCGTCGTCGCCATTGCCGTCATCGGCCAGCGCTTCGGCGGGCGGGGGGGCTTTGCCGACGCGCTTTTGGTGGTCGCATGGGTGGAGTTCCTGATGACGGTCGTGCAGACGGCCGAACTGCTCGTCATGCTGATCGTCCCGCCGCTCGGCGCCGTCCTCGTTCTTGCCGTGCTGGCCTGGTTCGTCTGGATCGTCGTGAACGCCGTGGCGGAGCTGCACGGCTTCCGGAACCTCATCCTCGTCTTTCTCGGGCTCGTCGGAGGGTTTGTCGCGGTGGTCTTCGCGCTCGCCCTGCTTCTCTCGCTGCTCGGGATCCTGCCTGTCGCCTGAAAGGCCTGCCCATGTACGACGTTGCGAAAGTCCGCGCCGATTTCCCGATCCTCTCGCGCGAGGTGAACGGCAAGCCGCTCGTCTACCTCGACAACGGCGCCTCGGCGCAGAAGCCGCGCGTGGTGATCGAGGCGATGACGCGGGCCTACGAACACGAATACGCGAATGTCCACCGCGGCCTGCACTACCTGTCGAACCTCGCCACCGAGAGATACGAGGCGGTGCGCGGCATCGTCGCGCGCTTCCTCCGCGCGCCGGACCCCGAGGAGATCGTCTTCACCACCGGCACGACCGAGGGCATCAACCTCGTCTCCTACGCCTGGGCGAGCCCGCGGATGCAGGCGGGCGACGAGATCGTGCTGAGCGTGCTCGAGCATCACGCCAACATCGTGCCCTGGCATTTCCTGCGCGAACGGCAGGGCGTGGTCCTGAAATGGGTTGAGCCCGAGGCGGACGGATCGCTCGACCCGCAGAAGGTCATCGACGCCATCGGGCCGAGGACGAAGCTTGTCGCCGTGACGCAGATGTCGAACGTGACGGGGACACTCGTCGATGTGGCGGCGATCTGCCGGGGGGCAAGGGCCAGGGGCGTGCCGGTGCTGGTGGACGGGTCGCAAGGCGCCGTGCATCGCCCCGTCTCGATCCCAGACATCGGCTGCGACTTCTATGCCATCACCGGCCACAAGCTCTATGGCCCCTCGGGCTCCGGCGCGATCTGGATCGCGAAGGCGCGCATGGCCGAGATGCGCCCCTTCCTCGGCGGCGGCGACATGATCCGCGAGGTGACGCGCGACGCCGTGTGCTACAACGACCCGCCGATGAAGTTCGAGGCAGGCACGCCCGGCATCGTCCAGCAGATCGGCCTGGGCGTCGCGCTCGAATACCTCATGGCGCTCGGGATGGAGAACGTGGCCGCGCACGAGGCGCGCCTGCGGGACCATGCGATGGCGCGGTTTCGCGGGCTGAACTGGCTCAACGTGCAGGGCACCGCGCCGGGCAAGGGCGCGATCTTCTCCTTCACGATCGAGGGGCCGGCGCATGCCCACGACATCTCGACCGTGCTCGACAAGAAGGGCATCGCGGTGCGCGCCGGGACGCACTGCGCCATGCCGCTGATGGACCATCTCGGCGTGACGGCGACCTGCCGCGCCTCCTTCGGGCTTTACAACACCACCGAGGAGGTGGACCGGCTGGTCGAGGCGCTGGAACTTTGCCGCGAGCTCTTCGCCTGAGGCGGCGCGCTGCCGGGCCGAAACCCGTTGCGGTGGCACCGTGCGGCGGCTATAGAGCGGGGGCGCTGCACCCGTAGCTCAGCTGGATAGAGTGCTGCCCTCCGAAGGCAGAGGTCACAGGTTCGAATCCTGTCGGGTGCGCCAGTTTCACGCTGGCCGTGTCGGTTTGTCTTGCCATTCCAAGCCATACGACCGAGTGCCGTCCCCCGGTGGATGGGCGCTGTCTCAGCGCGGGTTTACCGGGTCGGCGAACGGCTCATCGGGTTCGCAGACATAGAACAGGGCCATGGATGCCGGTACGTCGCCCCTGTTGTGGCCCGTCATGTTGACGCCCGACGGTTCGACGAAGACTTGTCCCGCCTTGATCTCGACCGGGTCGCGGCCATCGAGTGCGAGCGTGAACGTTCCCTCCAGCATGTAGACCGTCACGGGGTGCCGGTGCGAATGGTAAGGAGTCACGTCGCCCGGCAGCAGGGTGGCGAACAGCACCCTGATTTCCTGATCGGGCACCGTCGGCAGCCCTTGCACCGTTTCGCGGTGCAGCGGCGTCAGCCTGGCCATTCCGCGGTCTTTCGCAGTGCGAGTGACTACGACGGACAGCGCGGCCGTCATGACTTCGACATCGGACTTCTCGTGCATGGTCTTCCTCCCTTTCTTTCGGGAAGGCTAGTTCAGTCAACGTCCGCGCGGCAGCAGCGAGTCTGTCAAAGCATTGCGCAAAAGTGCATAATCGCCGCCATGTTCGACTGGAACGATCTTCGTCACCTCATCGCCGTATCCCGGTACGGCAGCACGCTTGCTGCGGCAAAGGCGCTCGGCGTCAATCAGTCGACGGTTCATCGCAGGCTGCTGGAGCTCGAGCGGCGCATCGGCCTCAGCCTCGTGAAGCGAAGGCCGGCGGGATACCGTCTGTCCGAAATGGGCGAGGTGCTGATTGGCGACGTGATGGCGGTTCAAACCGCTGTCGAACATCTCGAACGAAAGATCGGCGCGCTGAAGCTTGACCTGAAAGGAACCATTCGTCTGACCTGCCCGGAGCCGACGGTGCCGCGCATCGCCGCATCCGGCCTGCTCGACCGTTTCCATGCCCGCTATCCCAACCTTGCCGTCGAATTCGTCACGAGCGATCGCTATCTCGACCTGGCCAAGGGCGAGGCCGACGTCGCCTTCCGCTCGGGCGACCCGGTCGACGAGAGCCTCGTGGGTCGAAAGATCTGCGATTCCGTGTGGGCCGTCTATGCGAGCAGGAGCTACATTCAGCAGCATGGCCGGCCCCACAGCATTGAGGACCTGTCCGCACATGCGCTGATCGGCTTCGACGGCATCATGCAGAACCACCGTGTTGCAAGATGGCTGCCGACGGCCGTCCCGGAGGCCCGTATCGTCAGCCGCAGTTCCAGCATGCTCGGCGTCGTGTCGTCGGTGGCGGCCGGGGTCGGGGTCGCGCCGCTGCCGACGACGCTCGGGGATGCCGAGGGCACACTGGTCCAAGTCCTGCCGCCCATAGCGGAACTGACCCGCTGTTGGTACCTGCTCACCCCGTCCGATCTGCGCAGGACGCCGCGTGTCGCCGCCTTTGTCGACTGTGTGCTGGAGGACATCCCGGCCTTGAAGGCCGTGCTCACCGGATAGGGCCGGGGCCGATCAAATCATGTAGCACTCACGGAAAGATGGCGACGCGCGGCGTCTCGGCGGCCGCCGCGCCCAGTCCGATCCTATCCCTGGCCGCGTGCGCGCACCGTCGCCTCGATGGAGCCGCGCACGAGGCCGATGTCCTTCAGCGTATGGTCGCCGAGGGTGGCGAGTTCGCGTACCGTCCGGGCAAGGAGGCGGGCCTCCCGGCGCGCAAGGTGCCGGGCGCGGAGGCGGGCGAGGAGCCTGCGGAACACATCCCGGAAGTTCACATGAAGGACTGACGCGACGGCGGGGGTCGTCTCTGCCGCTGCCGCGCGCCGCGTGTCTTCCGGGCCGGCGTTGCGCGGCAGGTCGAACTCCGCCCCTGCGCGAAAGGCGAGCCTCTTGCGCCGGCGCTTCGCCGGCGGCTTGGGGATCGGGGCGGGAGTCCGGCGGACCGAGACAGGGCTGACCCCGGACTGGTCCTGGAAATGCGTCTCGAACTTGGTCATGCTGTTTCCTTCTTGAAATTGCTTGGCGCTGGATCGCCGCCGGGACCGTCCCGGCCCTTGCGGGACCGGGCGCCCGTTGGGATCGCTTCCCCGCGCGCAGGAGCCTTTGGCCGAGGCCGCAGCTCGTCTGCGGCGGGGAAGATGAAATGCATTGGAACTGAAAAAGACTCTTTATAATCGTAGCTTGCCGCACACTTTTAATGCCGCGCGGATCGCTTGACCGCTTCCTTCCCGGGGTCCAGTATCCTTACCGTGCCCCGTTCCGTCCGCGGCGGATCAACTCCTGCGGCGACTTTTTATTGATCGGCGCGTCAATATCCAACGAATTCTTCGCATGATTGCCATAAGAGACCCTGATGGATGTCGAACTCTACCGCACCTTCCTCGCCGTCGCGGATTCCGGCGGCTTCACCGCTGCGGCGCAGATCGTCGGCCGGACCCAGTCGGCCGTAAGCCAGCAGATCCGGCGGCTGGAGGAGGCCTTCGGCCAGCCCCTGATAGATCGGACGACGAGCCCCGTGGCGCTGACAGAATACGGCAAGGCCCTGCTGCGCCCCGCCCGCGAGATCGTTGACACCCATGACGAGACCGTCGCCACGTTCCGCCGCACGACCTTCGAGGGAATCATCGTCGTCGGTGTCGCCGATGCCTACGTGAACCGCATCCTGAAGGACGTGGTGCGCGAGTTCACCCAGATCTTTCCGCGGGCGACGATCAGCATCGTGATCGACGATTCGCTCGGCCTGTCGCGGCGGATCGCCGACGGGTCGGTCGATCTCGCCTTCGTGACCGAGGGCAACTGCCCGACACGGGGGCCGGTGGCCTTCACCGACAGGCTGGTCGTCGTAGGTCCCGCCGCCGTCAACCTCAGCGCCGTCGATCCGCTGCCGGTTGCCGTGTGGGACGAGCGCAATCAGGACGAGGTTCCGCTGGTCGCGGCGCTGGACGCGATGGGCCGCCGCTACCGGCCGGTCTGCGTCTGTCGCAGCGTCCATGCGCAGCACCAGGCGGTGACGGCGGGGCTCTGCGTCGCCGTTCTCGTCGAGGGAAGCATGGTCGAGGGGGAGCGCGCCTATCTCGAGGAGGACGGGTTCCCCGTGCTGAAACACCTCAACATCCGGCTGGAGCGGTCCTATGCCAAGCGCTCGCATGTCGTGGACCGGCTGGAGCGTCACTACCTGGCGTTCTTCGGGAGGTAACTGCCGCGCGACGCCGCGGCGTCAAGCCGGCGGTGTCCGGCGCCGCCCGGCCCGGCTCCGTCCATCCCGGCTCCGTCCATCCCGGTGCCGAAGCGCGCGGGCGAGGTAGAGGTGCTTGGCCGCCTCCGAGGCGGCGAGATAGGCCAGCGTGATCGCGACAAGCCCGGCCATGACCGGAAGAGGCAGGGGGACGAAGCCGAACCAGCCCGCGCCGGGCAGGTAGGGCAGGGCGAGCGCGAGCGCACCGACCGCAAGCGAGAGCCAGGAGAGCAGGGCGCTCGGCCGGCTCTTCCAGGCCGGGCCCCAGGTGCGCACGATCAGCACGATGGCGAGTTCGGTCAGCAGCGATTCCACGAACCATGCCGTCTGAAACAGCGCCTCTGTCGCATGGGCGACGAGGAGGAGGAAGGCGAAGGTGAGGAAATCGAAGGCCGAGCTCACCAGGCCGAAGGCGACCATGAAGCGGCGGACATGGCCGATGTCCCAGTGGTGCGGGCGGCTGAGATCGTCGCGGTCTACCCGATCGGTGGCGATGGCGAGCGAGGGCAGATCGGAAAGGAAGTTGTTGAGCAGGATCTGCGGCGCGGCGAGCGGCAGGAACGGCAACCCGATCGAGGCCACGGCCATCGAGACCATGTTGCCGAAATTCGCGCTCGTGGTGATGGCGATGTATTTCATCGTGTTGGCGAAGGTCGCGCGGCCGTCGTCCACGCCCCGGACCACCACGTCGAGGTCGCGGCGCATCAGGATCATGTCCGCGGCCTCGCGCGCCACGTCCACAGCGCCGTCCACGGAAATGCCGACGTCGGCCTCGTGCAGCGCCGGCGCGTCGTTGATGCCGTCGCCGAGGTAGCCGACCACATGTCCGCGCTGGCGCAGCGCGGCGATGATCCTTTCCTTCTGGTTCGGGTCGATCTCGGCGAAGATGTCGGTTGCAGGCGCGCGGGCGGCGAGCGCGTCCTGCGTCAGATGGGACAGGTCCGCTCCGGTCACGATGTGGCGATGGGGCAGGCCGACGGTAGCGGCCAGATGCGCGGCGACGTAGCGATTGTCCCCGGTGATCATCTTCACCGCGACGCCGCGCCGGGCGAGGGCGCGCAGCGTCTCGGCCAGTCCGGGCTTAGGTGGATCGAGAAAGAGCAGGAAGCCTGCGAAGGCAAGCCCGGCTTCGTGCTCGCGCCCGTAGGCCGCGCGTCGAGGAAGTCGACGGACCGCGACGCCGAGGGTCCGGAAGCCGGCGAGACTCCACTCCCGCAGGTGTGCGTCGATCGCCTCCGCTGCGGCGGCGTCGAGGGGGCGGCGCGCGCCCCCGTCCTGCACAGTGTCGCATGCCGCAACGACGTTCTGGACCGCGCCCTTGCAGATGAGCAGGTCGCCGTCCTCCTCCGCTGCGCGGACCACCACCGACAACCGCTTGCGCACGAAGTCATAGGGAATCTCGTCCACTTTCACGAAGCGGTCGAGGGCGGTTGCATCCGCGGCTCCGGCCTCGGCGGCGATGGCCGCGTCGAGGGGGTTCGCCATGCCGGTCTGAAACCGGGCGTTGAGAAGCGCCCAGAGCCCGACTTCGGCAGAGGCGGCGCCGGTCGCGTCGGTGGCGGCGTCGAGCCGGACCACGCCTTCGGTCAGCGTGCCGGTCTTGTCGGTGCAAAGGACGTCCATGCTGCCGAGGTTCTCGATCGCGTCGAGCCGGCGCACGATCACGCCCCCGGCCGCCAGCTTGCGTGCGCCGCGTGCAAGCGTCACGCTGATGATCGCGGGCAGCAGTTCGGGCGTCAGTCCGACCGCGAGCGCGAGCGCGAAGAGCAGGGCGTCGACGGTCGGCCGGTCAAGCAGGATGTTGGCAAGGAAGACGAGAAGCACGATCACCAGCATCACCTCGGTCATCAGATAGCCGAAGCGGCGGATTCCGCGGGCGAACTCGGTTTCGGGCTCGCGCCGTGCGATCGCGGCGGCGATGCCTGCAAGCTCCGTCTGCCGTCCCGTGCGGACCGCGAGCATCGTCGCAGTGCCCGAGCGTACCGAAGTGCCGGCGAAGACGGCATTCGTCCGCTGGCCGATCGGCGCCGCGGCGGCCGAAACGCCAGGCGCCTTGGTGACTGGGAAGGTCTCGCCTGTCAGGGTCGCCTCGCTCACGTCGAAGTCGCGAGCCTGCAAGAGCACACCGTCGGCGGGAATGAGCGTACCCGCGGAAAGACGGATCACGTCGCCGGGCACGATCGTGTCCACCGGCACCGGCGTCTCCGTCGCGTCGCGGACGACGGTGACGCGTCGGGCGATGCGTCGGCCGAGCGCCTCCATCGCGCGGGAGGCGCCGAATTCCTGCGTGAAGGAGAGCACGCTGCTCGCCAGCACGATCAGCGCGATGATCACCGACTCGCTGCCCTCGCCGACGATGGCCGAAACCACGGCGGCGAAGATCAGGATGAGGACGAGCGGGCTGCGGAACTGCCGCGCGAATGCCGTCAGGGCCGAGGCGTGCTGCGCGGGGCGGAGCCTGTTGGGACCGAGTCGCCGGAGCCGCGCGCCGGCCTCCGAGGATGCCAGCCCGGTGGTCGAGGTTTCCAGCGCTTCGAGCAGCGCGTCGGCGGGGACGGCCCAATAGGCGTCGCGCCCCGATCCGTCGGGCACTTCCGGCGACCGCAGCATGGAGACTCTCCCAGGCCGTTGGCTGGCAGGGACGTTGGACCGGTGCGGAAGGGAATGCAACGGCCGGGCGTCTGGACTGGCATCAGGGCCACGGGAGCGCACGGCGCGGTCGCGAAAACGTATCGCCCAGCCGTGTTCCGGTGGCCGTCGGAACAGGCGGAGCTAAAGCGCCTTGGCGGTTCAGGCGCCCCAGGTGCGGATCGGGCCGCAGTCCATGTGGACGAAGTTGGAGCGCGAATATTTGCCGACGCCGCCGGCCTCGCAGGCCGAGGCGGCGCGGTACATCTGCGAGACGCTGCGCGAGCGCAGTCTCAGATCGGCAGCCTGGGCCTTCATGTGCAGCGAGTTCCGCGCTACCCCGCGCGAGGAGGAGCGCAGCATCGCGTTGGTCTGCGCCGTCCGGTAGCCGGACAGAAGCATGTAGGACTCGCTCACGTCGAGCAGACGGTGGGCGGCGGCGGCGATGTCCACGGTGCGCGGGTCGATGTCCTTCGTCTTGTCGGACCGCCAGTCGCGCATGAAATAGGTGATCTCGTTCAGTGCCTCGGGGATGTACTCGCCTTCGATCCAGTAGATTGTGTCGAGTTTCTCGCCGGTGCGACCGGAATACATGCGGATGCGGCGGATGTCGCCCGCCCCGCGAAGAAGGCCGAAGGCGTTGGAGCAGGTCGGCGCCGCAACCACGGCTGTTGCCGCGAAAACACCAAGAAGTCCACGCCGAGTGAAACCCGAAGCTGTCAGATCTGCCATGGCAAAAGCCTGTCCCGTAGCTCTTTGCGCCGTCTTTTCAACGGCTTGAGATTATTGAGTTCCCCAAGTGCAGGACTTTTATTGCACAAGTCGATTCCCGCGCCAACCGGTCAATTGTGCACAGGGCGGAAATTCAAGCTGGATCGGCAAGAATTTGCTGAATCGTGCCATGTGTGGATTCCGCGCCGCGCAATTCGGCAGGGCGTTGCTTAAATGCGACAGCTTCCCTTGCCCATCGCACCGGAAGCGGGGGCGGCGAATGGACTTGATCCGGCGAATGCCGGACAGTGATCGAAAGCAAGTTGCGGATTCTCGAAAGAGGTTTTCATGACGTCGTCCCGGCGCGCCGGAAGGGTGACCCTGGCAGCAATCGCAGCGCTCTCGCTCCAACTCGCGGCCGCGCCGCTCATGGCGCTCACGCCCGCCGACCTTGCGTTCCGGCAGGCGGTGGCCGAAAGTGCCGCCGAGGAGGACGCCGTCGCGGGTTTCTACCGCGAGCATGACTACGCAACGCTCTGGACCTCGGGCGCCGACGCGGCGCGACGCGCTGCACTTTTCGCCGCACTCGACGGGGCCTGGGGGCACGGATTGCCGGCCGACCGCTACGGCACCGAGGCATTGCGCCGGAAGTTCCAGACGGTCAGCTCGGAACGCGAGCGCGGGCTGCTGGAGGTCGAGACGACGCGCGCCTTCCTGACCTATGCCCGCGACGTCCAGACCGGTCTCGTCACCCCCTCGAAGGTCGATCCGGGGCTCGTCCGCGAGGTGCCGCTGCGCGACCCCGGGGCAACGCTGAGATCCTTTGCGGCGGCCGCCGACCCGGCGGCCTTCGTTCGCGCCCTGCCGCCGCAGGCGCCTGAATACGTGGCTCTGCGTCGCGCGATGCTCGACCTCAGGGAGACGATCGCGGCGGGCGGGTTCGGCCCCGAGGTCCGCGCCGGGGCTCTGCGGCCCGGCGACAGCGGCCCCGAGGTGATCGCGCTGCGTGACCGGATGATCCGGATGGGCTACCTCGCCCGCTCCGTCGCGCCCGACTTTGACGGGGCCCTGCAGAAGGCAGTGCAGCGCTTTCAGCTCGACCGCGGACTGACCCCCGACGGCGTTGCGGGCGAAGGCACGCTGGCGGAGATCAACACGGCCGCCGAGGCGCGACTCGCCTCCGTCCTCGTCGCCATGGAGCGGATGCGCTGGATGAATGGCCTGCCGCTCGGCAACCGGCACATCTGGGTGAACCTGCCCGACTTCACCGCGAAGATCGTCGATGACGGCAAGGTCACCTTCGAGACGGTGACTGTCGTCGGCATGAACCAGGCGGACCGGCGGAGCCCGGAGTTTTCCGACCAGATGGAATTCATGGTGGTGAACCCGACCTGGAACGTGCCGCGGTCGATCACGGTCAAGGAATACCTGCCGATGCTGCAGAAGAACCCGCGCGCCGCGGGTCATCTGAAGATCGTCGATCGTCGCGGCCGGGTCGTGAACCGCGACGCGGTGGACTTCACCCAGTTCACGGCCAGCAACTTTCCCTTCTCGATGTCGCAGCCGCCCTCGGACGGCAACGCGCTCGGCCTCGTGAAGTTCATGTTCCCGAACAAGTGGAACATCTACCTCCACGACACGCCGTCGAAGTCCCTCTTCGAGAAGGAGGTGCGCGCCTACAGCCACGGTTGTATCAGGCTCGGCCAGCCCTTCGACTTCGCCTACGCGCTCCTCGCGCGTCAGACCGACGATCCGGAGGGGCTGTTCGCACAGCACCTGCAGACGCGGGCGGAAAACACGATCATGCTCGAACGGCCGGTGCCGGTGCATCTGGTCTATTTCACCGCCTGGCCGGATTCGCGCGGCCAGATCGACTATCGCCGTGACGTCTACGGCCGCGATGCGCGGATTTTCGAGGCGATGCGGGCCGCCGGGGTGGTTTTGGACGCGGTTCAGGGCTAAATCCGTCGCGATGTGGCCGGCGTGAGGCCGTGCCCGGAGACGGAAGATGCGACGAGACGGAAGTCATTCGGTGGATGAGATCGCCCGCGCGCTCGGCGCCGCGGCGGAGGGTGAGGTCGCGTTCCGCGTGACCGGCGTCGCCGAGCCCGGCGATGCGGGGCCGGACGACCTCGCGCTGGCGATGGACCCGAAATACGCCGGCGGGCTTGCAAAGGGGCGGGCGCGCGCGGCCGTCCTCTGGCAGGGGGCGGACTGGCGGGCGCTGGGACTCCGTGCCGCGATCTTCGTCGGTCGGCCCCGGCTCGCCATGGCGACGATCACGCGGGCCTTCGACGCCGGCCCCGGCATCGCGGGCGGCATCCATCCCACGGTCGTGATCGCGGCGGATGCCGAGATCGGCGCCGGGGCCTCCATCGGGCCCTTCGCGGTCATCGGCGAAGCCGTGCGGATCGGCCCGGGCGCGCGGATCGGCGCGCATGTGTCGGTCGGGGTCGGGACGCGGATCGGTGCCGATGCCCTGATCCATCCCGGCGTGCGCATCGGGCGCAACGTGCGGATCGGCGACCGCTTCATCTGCCAGCCCGGGGCGGTCGTCGGCGCGGACGGGTTTTCCTATGTCACGCCCGAGAAATCGGGCGCCGAGGAGGTGCGCCGGACGCTGGGGCAGCGGGATGAGATCAAGGCACAGAAATGGCTCCGCATCCAGTCGCTCGGCGGCGTCGTCATCGGCGACGACGTGGAGATCGGGGCGAACGCCACGGTGGATTCGGGCACCATCCGGGCAACTGCCATCGGCAACGGCACCAAGCTCGACAACCTCGTCCACCTTGGCCACAACGTGGTCGTCGGCGAGGACTGCCTGCTCTGCGGCCAGACCGGCGTCGCCGGATCGGTGAAGATTGGCGACCGGGTGGTGCTCGGCGGGCAGTGCGGCGTGGTCGACAACATCTTCATCGGTGATGACGTGATCGCGGGGGGCGGCACGAAGATCCTATCGAACGTGCCGGCTGGCCGCGTCCTACTCGGATACCCGGCGCTCAAGATGGAAACCCACGTCCAGGCATGGAAGAACATCCGCCGGTTGCCGCGCCTCATCGAGCAGGTGGCGGCCCTTCGCGCGGCTGTTACAGACTCGCGCCAGGGAGAGCCGAAGGAAAGCGGGGATGACGATGAAGGTTAGGGACAAGGTGATCGCGATCATCGCCGAACAGGCAGTGCTCGACGTCGCGGAAGTGAAGCCCGAGATGACGCTCGAGGACCTCGGCATCGACAGCCTAGGACTGGTCGAATCGATCTTCGCGATCGAGGAGGCCTTCGACATCTCGGTCCCGTTCAACGCGAACGAACCGGAGAAGAGCGGGTTCGACATGTCCTCGGTCGAGGCGATCATCCGCGCGGTCGAGGACCTGGTGGCGCAAGCCGCATGAGGCGCGTCGCCATCACCGGGGCGGGCACCATCAATGCGCTCGGCCACGACGTGCCGTCGACGCTCACGGCGCTCCGGGAAGGGCGCTGCGGTATCGGTCCCCTGGACATCCGCGATGTGGACCGTCTTGCCATCCGGATCGGGGCGCAGGTCAGGGGCTGGGAGCCCGAAAGCTGTTTCAACCGGCAGGACATCGCGCTCTACGACCGCTTCACCCAGTTCACGATGGTCGCCGCGCGGCAGGCGGTGGAGCAGTCCGGCCTCGATTTCCGCGGCAAGCTCGGGCTCGACTGCGGCGTCGTCTTCGGCACGGCGGGCGGCGGCGTGAACACCTGGGACGAGAATTACCGGACCGTCTACGAGGAGGGGAAGAACCGCGTCCATCCCTTCGTGGTGCCGAAGCTGATGAACAACGCGGCGGCGAGCCATGTCAGCATGGAATACGCGCTGCGCGGCCCCTCCTTCACCGTGGCCACCGCCTGTGCGTCGTCGAACCACGCCATGGGGCTCGCGTTCCAGATGGTCCGTTCGGGGGCGGCGCGGGCGATGATCACAGGCGGGGCGGAGGCGATGCTCTGCTTCGGCGGGATAAAGGCCTGGGAGGGGTTGCGCGTCATGTCGAAGGACGCCTGCCGGCCCTTCAGCGCCAATCGCAACGGCATGGTCCAGGGCGAGGGCGCGGGCGTCTTCGTCTTCGAGGACTGGGAACACGCGAAGGCGCGCGGCGCGGATATCCTCGCCGAGGTCGCCGGCTTCTCGATGACCTCGGACGCGGCCGACATCGTCATGCCGAACCAGTCCGGGGCGGAACGCGCGATCACCGGCGCGCTTCACGACGCGCGGCTCAACCCCGAGGACGTGGCCTATGTGAACGCCCATGGCACCGGCACGGCGGCCAACGACAAGACCGAATGCGCCGCTGTCGCCCATGCCTTCGGCCACCACGCCGACCGGCTGATGATCTCCTCCACCAAATCGATGCATGGACATTGCATCGGCGGCACCGGCGCGGTGGAGCTTCTGGCCTGTATCCTGGCGCTGCGCGAGGGCGTGGTCGCGCCGACGATCGGCTACCAGGAACCCGACCCGGAATGTGCGCTCGACGTCGTGCCCAACGTGGCGCGCGAGGCTAGGGTCAAGGCGGCTCTGTCGAACGCCTTCGCCTTTGGCGGGCTGAACGCGGTGCTGGCGCTCCGCGCCGCCTGACGGAAACGAAAGACGCCGCGCCCGGCGGGGCGCGGCGTCATTTCAGCAAGGGCGGCGGATCAGTTCTGCTTCGGCGCGTTCGCCTTGGCGACCGCGTCGAACCCGGCGGTGAAGCCCTTGAGCGAGATGTCCACGTTCACCGTCTGGTCGGGGGCCGCGACGGGGACCACCGTCACGGTGGCGACACTGCCCTTCTTGAAGCCGTCGATGTCCTCTTGGGTGAAGCCCACGCGGGCGACGCAGCCCACCTCGGCGCAGAAGGTGAAGGGGAAGCGCTTGGTCTTGCCCTTGTCCACCGTGATGTTGAGCTGTTGGGTCAGGAGCGTTTCCAGCGGCACGATGATCGTTGCGCCCGCCACCGCCTCGCCACCCTCGGGGAGCGCCAGAAGGCTGATCTCGGCCACCGGCTTTGCCGTCTCCTTGTCCTTCAGGAGCTGGTAGAGCTGGCAGGGGTCCGAGCCGTCCTCGGTCCGCACGCAGCGCAGTTCCCAGGCATCGAAGCTTTCCGCGACATAGGGCTCGCCCACGGCATTTCCGGTCGGGGCGGCGGCCGGTGCGGCGGTTGCATCCGCAGGCGCAGGGGTTTCGGCGGGCGCCGCGGTGCCGGTGTCGGTCGCCGGGGCCGGCTGCGTCGCTTCCTGCGCCATGGCGGGCAGGCAGGCGACAAGGGCAGCGGCGAGGCTCAGCGGGCGGAGAATTGCGGGCATGGGTTCTTTCCGTTCGTGCATGGGGAAATTCGCGCCGCGTTTAGCATGGCGATCCGCCAGTGTCAGCGGCGAAAGCGCCGGCCGGCGCTGACAGCGGCTTTCTGCCGAGGACGCGGCAGGAGTCCGCGGAGACACGAAAAAAGGGCCCCGTTGGGGGCCCCTTCCAATACTTTCGCTCCCTGTCGGACAGGCCGACTTAGTCATTGGCCCGCACGCTATTGACTTCGCATCCTTCCGTCAACCGGAAAAATCGCGGTGCCACGAAACTGATTCTGAACGAAAAAAGCCGCGCAGGTGCGCCCGCGCGGCCAGTCCGACAGGGAGGAAGCAACATCCTGGCGCCGAGGTCCGCGCGCCCGGATGCAATCGACACTGGCACGGCAGGGTTAAGAATGTATTGTTTCGTCAAGATCGGTTCGAGGCGAGGGCTCAAGGTGTTGACGGATGGTGGACTATTCGTGGGTGGCGGTGGTGAGGGCTACGGCACGCCGCAACAGCTTCTTCTGAAATACGGCAACCGTCACGGGCTCATCGCCGGCGCTACCGGCACCGGCAAGACGGTGACGCTGCAGATCCTTGCCGAGGCCTTCTCGGCCGCGGGCGTGCCGGTTTTCCTGGCCGACGTGAAGGGCGATCTCGCCGGGCTGGCCATGGCGGGCTCGGCCGAGTCGAAGCTGCACGACGCCTTCATGAAGCGCTGCGCCACGATCGGCTACGAGTTGAAATACCAGTCCTTCCCGGTCGCCTTCTGGGACCTCTTCGGCGAGCAGGGCACGCCCGTCCGCACCACGGTGACGGAGATGGGGCCGCTTCTCCTCTCGCGGCTCATGGACCTCAGCGAACCGCAGGAAGGCGTG
>NZ_JAYRTX010000069.1:0-18554 GCF_041919395.1 Albidovulum sp. | reverse complement strand
TCGTGGCCCATTCCGGCGACCTCGATCATCTCCGAGCCCGTAATGCGGGCGGCGATGTCGCGGCCGTGCGCGAGCGGCAGCAGCGTGTCTTCTGTGCCGTGGATGACCAGCGCAGGCACCTCGATCTCGCCGAGCCGGGCAAAGCGGCGACCGCGCCCGGCGAGCACGGCGGCATATTGCCTCGTGACCCCTTCGGGGCAGTGGCAGCGATCATAGGCGCGGCCGATCAGCGCGCGTCTTTCCTCATCGTCGAATGGAAAGCCCGGGCTGCCCCAGATGCGATCGCCGCGCAGCGTATGGGCGATGACGGAGGCGCGGTCGGAGGGGTCGTCGGGCTCTGCCAGCAGCATCGCCTCGGCCTCGGGCGTGGCGGGCGGCAGGCCGGGCGCGCCGGAGGACGACATGACGATGATTGCGCTGAGCAGCCGGCCGGGATGGTCGAGCGCCATCTGCTGCACGATCATCCCGCCCATCGAGATGCCGAGGACATGCGCGGCGGCGATTCCCAGCGCGTCAAGCACGCCGATCCCGTCGGCGGCCATGTCCTCGATCCGATAGGGCGCCGACACCGGCTGCCCGGCGGCGAGCTTCGCCTGCATCGCCGCGATATCGGGGCGGCCGGCGGCGCCGAACTTCTGCGACAGGCCGGCATCGCGGTTGTCGTGGGTTATGACGTGGAAGCCGTTGCGCACGAAACCGTCGATCAGCGCGGCGGGCCAGTGGATGAGCTGCGAGCCGAGGCCGCGAACGAGAAGAAGCGGCACGGCAGACGGCGGCCCGTGCCGTTCGACCTCGATCGTGATGCCGTTGGCGGTGATGGCGGTCATGCGAATGCCCCTTGCTGGCTGGCGCCGGGACGCGCCCCGGTGCGCGATATTGCCCGCAACCGGGCGTGCCGCCAAGACGCGGCATCACACCGCGGCGATGGCCCGGCTCAGCATCTCGCCGAACCGGATCGCGACGCGCGCATGGACCGGATGGCGTGGCGCGAACAACGCGATCTCGTAGCAGGGGGCGCGTTCGACGGGCTGAACGACCGCGCCGAAGCGGCGCCGGAAATACCGGGCCGTGAACGGATCGGCCAACGCGATGCCCACGCCTTCCATCGCCATCTGCGCCGCCGTCTGCGATCCGAACGCATCCATCCGGGCCGATTGGCGAATGACGGTGCGCAGGTCGGGGTCAGAACAGATGGCAAGGAAATAGGGGATGCTCGGCACGATCAGCGGCAGGGTGGCGAGCGTGGCGAGGTCTATCGGACCGGTGCAGCCGCCGATCAGTCCGGTGCCAGGGGCAGCCATCGCCACATAGGGCAACCGCCGGCGTGCGACGGTGTCGATGTCGCCGGTATCGAGGATGGGGCTGGCCAGCCCGAGGTCGAACCGGCGGGCGCGGACCCAGTGGATGATCCGCTCGGACTCCCGCGGCTCCACCGTGAACGACAGATCGCCGTGGTGCCCTTGCCATTCGGCCAGCGCCTGCGGCACGATCTCCAGCAGCATCGCCGGAAGCGCGCCGATCGACAGGTGGGCGTTGCGGAACTGGCCGATCTCCTCGGCTACGCGGGAGATCGCGCCGAGGCCCTGGAAGGACCGTTCGACCTCGCCATAGAGGATTTCGGCCTCCGCTGTCGGCGTCACGCCGCGGCTGCGCCTGAGAAACAGCGGATAACCGAGTTTCCGCTCCATGTTGACGATGAGGCGCGTCACGTTGGGCTGCGATGTGTTGAGAAGCCGCGCGGCCGCGGAGAAGGAGCCGCTGGTCATGGCGACGCGAAAAGCCTCGATCTCGCGCAGGCCCAGCATTGCCCATCCATATCCCCGACGTATATCATGGATGAAACCTCGTATTTGTGGGAATGGCAAGCTTGTGCTCTGCTCGACCCAACCGCCATGCCGGCGCCGGACGCACAGGGCGGAACATGGGAGGTAGACATGAAAACTGACATGTTCGGAAGTATCTCGCGGCGGCGGTTCGGCCAGTTCGCGGTGGCGGCAGGCGCGGGTGCCGTCCTTGCCTCGGCCGGGTCACTGGCCCGCGCCGCCGAGCCCAAGCGCGGCGGCCGCCTGCGGATCGGCGCCGCAGGCGCGAACGCCTCGGAAAGCTGGGATCCGGCGAGCTGGGGCCTCAGCGCCATCATGGGGCTGGGCGGATACGGCTGCGTCTACAACAACCTCGTCGAGATCGCGCCCGACGGGACGCTGACGCCCGAACTCGCCGAAAGCGTCGAGCCGGCGGACGGCGGCAAGGTGTGGCGGTTCAAGATCCGTCAGGGCGTCACCTTCTCGAACGGTCGGACCCTTGCGCCGGCCGATGTCGTCGCATCGCTCGATCACCATCGCGGAGAAGAATCGAAATCGGCGGCCAAGCCGATCGTTTCGGCGATCACCGACATCGCCGTGGAAGGCGATACCGTCGTGGTGACGCTTGACGCGGCCAACGCCGACTTCCCCTATCTTCTCGCGGACTATCACCTCGTCATCGGCCCGGCAGGGGACGGCGGCAAGGTCGACTGGGAACAGCGGATCGGCACCGGCGGTTACACGGTTGCCGAATACGCCGTGGGAGCGCGGGCGCTCCTGGCACGGCGGGCGGACTACTGGAAAAGCAATGCTGCCTGGTTCGACGAGGTCGAGATCATCGCGATCGACGATGTCGCGGCACGCATGAACGCGGTGATGACCGGCGAAGTCGACGTGATCAGCCGCGCCGACATCTCGACGGTGGGTCGCCTGCAGGGCCGGCCGGACCTGATCATCGACGAAGTCACCGGCACGCAGCACTTCACCCTGCCGATGTTCACCGATGTCGCGCCGTTCGACAATGTCGACGTGCGCCTGGCGCTGAAACTCGCCATCAACCGCGAGGAACTGGTCCAGAAGATCCTCTTTGGCCACGGCCAGATCGGCAACGACCACCCGATAGCGCCGGCGAACCGTTACTTCGCGGCGGACCTTCCGCAGCGGCCCTACGATCCGGAACAGGCGAAATTCCATCTGAAGAAGGCCGGGATGGAGGGCCTGACCGTCGACCTGCACGCCGCCGATGCCGCCTTCCAGGGCGCGGTCGATACGGCGATCCTCTATGCAGAACAGGCCGCCAAGGCCGGAATCACCGTTAACGTTGTGCGCGAACCGAACGATGGATACTGGTCAAACGTGTGGACGGTGAAGCCGTTCGTCACCTGCTTTTGGCAGGGTCGGCCGACCGAGGACTGGATGTTCACCCAGGTCTACGCCTCTGACGCGCCGTGGAACGACACGCACTGGAAGAACCCCGAATTCGACAAGCTGCTGCTTGCCGCCCGCGCCGAACTCGACGATGGCAAGCGGCGGCAGATCTATGTCGACATGCAGCAGCTCGTCTCGGACGATGGCGGCGTGATCGTTCCGATGTATGCCAACTACGTGTCGGTGCGGCGCGCCGAGGTGCAGCACGGCGAGAAGATCAGTTCGATGTCCGAGCTTGACGGTTCCAAGTGCGGCGAACGCTGGTGGTTCGCCTGATGCATGACGCCGCGGTCCGGCGACGGTGCCGGACCGCGCGTTCCTGATAACAGGCACCCCGGGCCGGCCTTCGCCGGCGGGGGCGGCATTGCCCGGAGGCCGCAGGGTCATGGACACTCGTGCAAGACAGGCGCGCAGGGCCAACCTGCGGCGCCTGCTGAAACCGCGCTCCGTCGCCCTTGTCGGCGGACGGACGCTGGCGCCGTCCGTCGCTATGCTGCGCAAGGCGGGCTTCGACGGCGATATCCAGGTCGTGAACCCGTTCCAGCGGGAAATCGGCGGCATCGCCTGCGTGCCGACGATCGCCGACCTGCCTGACGCGCCGGACGCCGCGTTCCTCAGCATCAACCGCAAGCTGACTGTGGAGGCCGTGCGCACGCTGTCCGCGCGCGGGGCCGGGGGCGCGGTGTGCTTCGCCGCCGGCTTCGGCGAGATGGGCGAGGAGGGCACGCGTTTGCAGGCGGACCTTGTCGCCGCCGCCGGAGACCTTGCGGTGGCGGGGCCCAACTCCAACGGTCTCCTGAACCGGCTAGACCGGCTGGCGTTGTGGCCGATGGACGACCACGATCCGCAGCCGGTGGAACGCGGGCCCGCCATCATCTCGCAGTCGGGCGGCATTGCCTATGCCTTCGTGCGCGACCGGCGCGGGCTTGCGCCTGCGGTCATCGCCTCTACCGGAAACCAGGTACTGCTCGACGTGGCGGACTGGCTGGCGGTGCTGGGCGAGGACCCGCGCGTCACCGCCATCGGCATCTTCATGGAAGGCCCGGGCGACGTCGCTGCAGTGGCCGACGCGGCCGCAGTCACCCGCGGGCGGAACCTGCCGGTGGTCGTGCTGAAAAGCGGCCGCAGCGCGCTTGGCGCGGAAATGGCGCTGACGCATACCGGCGCGCTGGCCGGCGACGACGATCTGTTCGACGCGCTCTGCGACCGGCTCGGCTTCACCCGGGTTCGGACCCTTCCGCAGCTGCTCGAGACCCTGAAGGCGCTAAGCGCCTGGGGTGACGGGCTGAAGGGCAACCGGATGGCGGTGCTGACGGCAAGCGGTGCAGCACGTGCGCTCTTTGCCGATGCCGCCTTCGACCATGGACTCGCGTTGCCGGCCGTCTCGGCGCGGGTCGCGTCACGGTTGCGCCCGCAACTGCCGGAATTCGCGCATGTGTCGAATCCCTTGGACCACAACGCCTATTACACCGGCATGGACGTGCTCTCGATGGAGAACGAACCCGCGCTCCACGAGTGCTTCCGCACGATGCTGCTGGATGGCTACGACATCGGCGTCATGAACACCGACGGCGGAGACACCGAGGACGGCAACCCAACGCTTCGCGCCTGGATCCGGGCCGCGCACGAGACCGGCACGCCGGCAGCCATCGTCGCCACGATGCCCGACGAGCTGTCACGCCATGTGCACCGGCTCTGCCGCGAGGCCGGAATAGCCGCGCTTCAGGGGCTGGACGATGCGGTGGCAGCCATCGCCGCCGCCGTCCGCCACGGTGCGCGCCGCGGCGTTCCGCGGGAGGACCTGTCGATCCTGCCTCCGGCGCCAGCCTTCGGCGCCACACGCATCGTCAACGAGGAACGGTCGAAGACATTGCTTGAAATCGCGGGGGTGAGGTTTCCGAAGCGGCGTTTCGTCGCCGCGGACGGGGTTGCGGCGGCGGCCCGGGCGATCGGCTTCCCGGTGGTGCTGAAGGGGGTTTCGTCCAACGTGCCCCACAAGAACAGGTTCGGTGCAGTCGCAGTCGGCCTATCCGACGCCGCAGCGGTGGAGGCGGCGCTTGCCGCGATGGCGGCCCGGTTCGCGGACGCGGGCATCACGCCCGACGGCTATCTGGTCGAGGAGATGGTGACGGCTGCGGAGGCGGAACTGATCCTCGGCATCAAGTCGAGCCGGATCTACGGTCACGCGCTGATCCTCGGGCGGGGCGGGGTCGATGTCGAGACGGGGGACAAGGCCGTGGCGCTGCTGCTGCCCGCCGCGCGCGGCGCGATCGACCGGGCGCTGGCGGGTCTTGGAGTGACGGCGGGTCTCGATCCCGCGATCCGCGGGCGCATCGCCGACATCGCCTGGACAATCGCCGACTATGCCCTCGCCAACCGGGCGACGCTCGCCGCGCTGGACCTGAATCCGGTTATCGTAACGCAAGACGGCCGGGTGATCGCGGTCGATGCGCTGATCGAGACAGGGGCCTGACGTGGACACGATCAAGGGTCTACGCGGCCCGGATTATCGTGTGCCGATCGAATGGGGCGCGATTCGTCTATTCGTGCGCTCGCTCTACTCAACGCATCCGGCGTGGCTCGACGACCCTCGGGCGGTGGTGCCGCCGACCTTCCTCGTGATGGCGGGATACCACTGGGGATACATCCTCGAACGCGCCCCGGAAGGATCTGCGCTGGCCGGAGTCGACTGCCGAGGCACGACCGACGGAGAACAGTCTTTCGAGTTTTTCGGGCCGCCGCCGCGGGTTGGCGACGTGCTGACGGCGTCGACGGAGGTTGCAGACCACTACTTCAAGGCCGGCCGCGCTGGCGGGCGGCTAGAGTTCTTCGTGATGCGGACGGATTTCCGCGATGCGACGGGGCGTCTGGTTGCCCGCTGGATGCCGACCTCGATCCGGCCCGAGCACCGGGGAGCGACAAGCGGCGGGGCGTGCGGCGGGCCGAAGCGCCGACCCTGGCTGCACGCGGGCGAGAAACGGAACCAGCTTGATGCCGTCAGGCCCGCCGCTGGCGCGCTGTCGGTGGGCGACGGCCCCGGCCCGGTCGAGATGCCGGCGCTGACGCTGACCGACATGATCCGCTACCAGTGCGCCTCGGGCGAGGATTCGCCTGGTCATCACGACACGCTGGCCGCCCAAGCGCATGGGATGGCCGACTTCATCTCGGTCGGGATGCATCACGCGGGCGTGCTTGGCGCCTATGCCGCGCACTGGCTGGCGCCGGAAAATGCCCGTGCCTTCCGCGCCCGGTTCTTGACGACAGTTTGGCCCGGCGATGCGCTCACCTATCGGGGGAGCATTACCGGTTTTGGCGAAGGGGCAGACGGCCCGACCGTCGAGCTTGCCCTCGACTGCCTGCGCGAGGGCGAGCCGGTGGTGCGTGCCTCTGCAGTCTTCCTAAGGCCCGAAGCAACGTGACCGGCACGTCCCCGTGACCGGCCGGGCTCAGTCCACAAGCCGACGGCGGGAGGTTTCACGTCTGGCAAGGAGCGCCACGAGCGCAACCGCTGCCGCCGCAACCAGATATCATCCCGGGGCGCCCTTGCTTCCGGTCGCCCCTATCAGCAAGGGCGCGACGAAGGGCTTCGTTCCGCCGAAGCGTGCATGGGCCGAATTGAAGCTGAAGGCAAAGTCGCTGTAGCGCACCTTCGTCGGGAAGACTTCCGAAAGGAACCCCGGAAACGTGCCATCATTGAAGGTCAGGAGCGCGCCGAAGGCCAGCTGGATTGCGATGATCTCGGCCGGCGAGGCGCCGACGCGGAGCGAAAGCAGCGGCACGTTCAGGCCCATGAACAGGATCGACGCGGTGACCGGAACGGTCTTGCGGCCGAACCGGTCGCAAAGCGCGCCCGTCAGGGAGATCAGCCCGATGTAGAACGCCTGCGACAGGCTGTTGGCGAGGAAGGGCTGCGATTCGTCCACCCCGATCGTGGAGATGAGATAGGTCGTCATGTTGCTCAGGATCAGACTGAGCCCCACAGCGTTGAGGCAGGTCGCGCCGAGCGAGATCAGGACCTCCTTGCGGAACGAACCGAGAAGCCCGGACGGGCATCTGCGGAACGTGATGGCCGTCCTCGAGTTCGCGGAACTCCGGCGGTTGTATTCCCGCTTGAAGGCCGAGGCGTTCAGCGTCGTCTTGCAGTGGTCGTTTGCCCAGATGTGATGCACCTTGCCGCGCCCAGCGATCAGGAGCTGGTCAATGTAGGGGGCAGGGCGGCCGACATGGGCATCCGACGGGCGGTAGTAGCCTTCCTGGTGGCCGCCCAGACGACAGCCGCCGCCGCCTTCGCGTCCGGATTGCCGGTCGCCAAGGCGATGTTCAGCAGCGCACCGATGGTGCGGTAGTTGTCGTTGACCCAGATGATGCCCTTTTCAAACGCAGTCACGTAATTGCGCCGCGAGCCGTCGTCCTTCGGCCTGGCGATCCACTCTGCCGCCTTGACGATGTCGGCCTCGGCTACGCCGGATATTTCGGCTGCCTCTGCCGTGGAGATCCGACAAGCCTCGCGCGCGGCCTCGAACGAACCGAGGTTCGCCGGGTGCGCCTCGTCCTCGCTTACAGCGATGCCGTCTACGAAGGTGGACTTGGCGATGAAGTCCGCGTCCACCCAGCCCTGGTCGGAGATATGGGTGAAGAGTGCGTTGAAGAGCGCGAGGTCCGTGCCCGAGTTGATCTGCAGTTGCGGGACGTTCTCCGCCCCCGCGACCTCCTCGCAGGCGTTGATCGTGACGGTCCGGCGCGGATCGACGACCAGCACGCGCGCGCCGTTCCGCATCCCCGGCATCATGTGGTTGAGAAAGAGGTTCGTCTGCGTCTCGATCGGGTTCGCGCCAACGAGGAAGTTGGTGTCGGTCACCTCGTAGTCGCCGTAGCCGTAGTTCAGTTCATCCACGCCCATATCTCGGCTGGATTGGACCTTGGCGTTGTAGGCCGGGCGGTTGTGGATGCGGCAGTGCTTCACCTTCATCGAGCCGAAATAGAGCTTGCCTGTGTCCCAGATGTTCTCGTAGCCGCCCGCCGAACCGCCGTGGTCGAACATCGAGACGAAGAGGTCGTCGTCGTTCTCCTTGTCGATCACCCGTGCGGTTACCCGCGCCACGAGATCCAGCGCATCGTCCCAGATCGTGGGCGATCTTTGGCAATCAGCGCATCGGCAGCGTGTCCGATCAGTGACTCGGCCTCGCGATCTTCGATCTTGCCAGCGACCAGCAGACGCAACTTCTTCGCGTAGGCAGAGCGGCCGCTCCGCAAGAAGTCGCCAGTCTGAGCACCGATCCCGGCCGATCGCTCCATATCGTCCGAGAGAAGTTCGGCAACGTAGTGCTCCTTGGCGGCACTGGACAGGGTGGGCCGGCCGGCTTCGCCCATTCAATCCAAAACTTCCTGCGCTTCGTCGATCCTTGCGAGGAGCGAACCGATGATGCCAATCGTCGTCTTCTCGCGGGGTTTTGCCTATTGCGGCAGTCCGACATGAACCAGCTTTCGCTGCCCGATGAGAGCCCGAAGGTGTTCAGGGACGACAATCCGGACGATCCAGTTGGCGTGAACATGCCGGACGTATTTCATGCCTTTCCACCATCTCCGTTGTGGCGATTTCTTTAGCACCGCAGGTAGCAAAAAACCTTCATATGAAGGTGAAAAAAAGGAAACGCAGGCGTTCTGAGGGGAAAAGGTGAGAGGCTGGACAACGACCCAAGCGGGGCTCGTTACGGCTGCTTCCTTCCGGACCTGACCGGGTTGGCGAGGCGCTCGCCCGCGCCAACCTCTCGGGGTCGGATATAATCCTGCCGAGGGGGGCGCGCAAGCCCGGAGCGGGCGGACGCGGTGGGAGGAACTCAGCCGAGGACGAGGGTGCATGCTCGACCGCCCGGTCAAATCGTGCTAGATGCCTCATCGGACAGCGTCGGCGGACTGCGGCCGCGCAACCCGATTTTCATACGTCGCCCATTTACATCCGAGGCATAGGACATGACGATTCACACAAGGGGCTTGCGTGGCCCAACTTCCGTTCCCCGCGAGGTGGCGATCCGGTCGGGACACCGCAGCCTTTCCGGATGTCTCCACCGCGCCGAATCTCCCATCGCCGCCGTCGTGCTGAACGGCGCGGTGGGCGTGCCGCAGGGCTTTTACGGCGACTTCGCCCGATGGCTCGCCGAGGAGCGCGGTATCGCCTGCCTGACCTACGACTACCGCGACTTCGGCACCTCGGGCAGCGGGCGCCCGCGCCTCTCGGACGCGACGATGACCGACTGGGGCGTCGTCGACCAGATGGCGGCGCGCGCTTTCCTGGAGGCGCTGTTCCCCGACCTGCCCATCTGGATCATCGGCCATTCCATCGGCGGTGCGATGCTGCCCTTCCAGTCCGGGTTCGAGCGTGTGGCGCGTGCTATCGTGGTCGGATCGGGCGTTGTCCATGTCTCCGACCATCCCTGGCCCTATCAGGCTCTGGCACGGCTCTTCTGGCAGGGCCACGGGCCGGTCATGACCCGCGCGCTCGGCTTTCTGCCGGGGCGGCTTTCCGGCTTTGGCGCCGACCTGCCGGCGGGCGTCTACTGGCAGTGGCGGCGCTGGTGCCTGTCGCGCGGCTACCACCTGAACGACGCCGGCGGCCGGCTGCCGGTGCCGGACTGGCGGGCCTTCACCGCGCCGATGAAGTTCGTCGCCATGGCCGACGATCCCGTGGTGCCACCGGCGGCCGTCTGGCGGTTGATGCGCCACTTCCCCGAGGCAGTGAAGCGCCAGCTCGTCTTGCATCCGGATGAGGTTGGGGTGCGGAAGATCGGGCATATGGGGGTCTTTCACCGCGCCAACGCGGAGCTCTGGCCTCTGATGATCGCGTGAGGGCGGAGGCAGCGGCAGGGGCTGGCATGACGCGCGAGTTTGCGATTTCGGAACTGGCGCTTGGCGGCGGGCGGGTCGCGCTTTGCCCGATGCCGGGTGCCGCGGGCGGCTATGGCGCGGACCTTGCCAGGATCCTCGCATGGCGCCCGGCGATGGTGGTGACGCTGGCGACCGAACCGGAGATGGTCGACGCAGGCGCTGCGGGACTGCCCGGAGACCTGGCGCGCGAGGGCATCGCCTGGTGCCACCTGCCGGTGCCCGATTTCGCGGCGGAGAGCGTTGCTCTGATGTTGGATTGGCGCACGGTGTCGAACATGGCGCTGGAGCACCTCGCCGCCGGCGCAGGCGTGCTTTTCCACTGCCGGGGCGGCTGCGGGCGGTCGGGAATGGCGGTGATGCGGCTGATGGTGGCGTCGGGCGAGGCGCCGGATGCGGCGCTCCTGCGGCTGCGGGGCGTGCGCCCCTGCGCCGTGGAGACCGAGCCCCAGAGGCGCTGGGCGGCAAAGGGGGCATGACTCCACGCCGGGGCTTCCCCTCCGGGTGTCTGGCGAAAATCGCGGGCGAAGCGAGGTGTCGCGTTCCGAACGCCGGACACGCGGGTTGGATTTCACGCCCTTCTTTTCTGTATCGGGTATGGGCGCTGAGAGCCGTGGAATTTCGCGCCGGGTTGGCGGTGTGGCCGGCATCCCGATCAAGCCGTGACCTCTCGGGGGAGCGGCGCTACCCTGCCGCACAGTCGAGAGCATCATCTGCGCGGACCCATACCGGCCCACCGATACCCTCGGGGCCGGTCATGTCGTCAGAAGCCGCACCAGGGGCCTGTCACCTGGAAACCAGATAGAAGATGCTGCTGCTTGCCACCACGGCAGCGCCTATCAAGGTCCAGGTGCCGGGTATAGCACCCCAGACGACCCAGGTGACGCCCGTGGACCACAGCAGACCGGTGTAACCAAACGGAGCGAGGTCGGACGCGGGCGCGGAACGATAGGCGAGTGAACCCAGTCCGATCCCGAAGCTGGAGCAGAGGGCGGCGGCGCAAAACAGGAACAGGTCGCTCAGGTTCAGCGCGGTCCAGTGGCCGGCCGTGAACGGGACGATGTAGACGGCAGCGAAGGCTGCGCCGAAGATGCTGACCGTCCAGAGGTTGTCCTCGCCCGGAAGCCACCGCGAAGTCAGCGAGATTGCCGCATAGAGGACGGCACAAGCGAGAATCAGCAAGGAAGCGGGCTGAAATGTCGACGCGCCGGGCTGAATGGCGATGACGACGCCCGCGAAGCTTATCAGGACAGCGGCCCAGGTCCGCCATCCGGGGCGCTCCTTGAACACGATGACCGAGCCCACCGTCACCAGGAACGGGGATGCAAAGACGATCACCGTGGCTTCGGCGACGCTGAGATACTTCAGGGCGCGAATGTACATGTATGCGGCCAGGAGTCCCAGCGCGCCGCGGAGAGCGTAGAGCCAGAAGGCGGATGACCAGCGGACCCGGTCGCGGCCGAGCACGATCGCCATGACTGCCAGGAGCGGCATTGCCAGTACGCTCCGCACAAAGATGATGATGGTGACGTCGTAGCTTTCGATCAGGAATTTGGTGACCGTGTCGTTGAGCGTGAAGCACAGCGAACTGAGGCAGATCATGATGATCGCGGTGATTGACCGGGACAGCTTTCGCGCCGGTTGTCCTCGGGTCGCCGTCTCGGATCCGCGCGTGGAAGAGGTTTCGGTCATTGTGCCATCGGCCGCCAACCGCTCGCATGGCCTGCCCTCCGAAGGCGAAAAAAGATGACACCGGTGAGGAGCAGATTGACCAGGTTCCATGCGATTCCGCTCATGAAGGCAAGGAAATAGGTCCGTCTGTGGCCGTAGATCCATCCCGCCAGCCAGCCGTCGAAAGTCATTCCTAAGAGTGTGGCCATCGAGACTGCGCCAATGGCGGTACCAGCTACACGGGCGGGCAGATAGCTGCGGACAAGGATCTGATAAGACGAGATAATTCCACCCTGCGCAATCCCGAAGACCAGGCTGACGACGGCAAACGAGACCACTTCGTCCAAGGGCATGCAAAGCGCCAAGGCCGGCATCGGAAGAGTGGACGCCGCGAGCAGGACCCGTATTGCGCCGATCCGGTCCATCAGCATCCCGGCGACGAGGCGCCAGTCACCGAAGTGCAGGATGTTCGGGATGGCGGTGGTCGATACCGCACCCGAAAGATACGTGGAGCCGGACACCATGGCCACCGCGAGTCCCCGGCGCCGCACGAAACAGTGTGACATGTCTGCGGTACGGGGGCCAAGCGCGGCCGCCGTGCCGACGCCGATCGCCACTTGTGCGACAAGGAGAGCACCGAAGCCGGCGGCCGTGCCCGCAGCGATGTAGCGCGGGCAGCTGACAACACTCGCCACGATAAGGACCGCGGTGATCCCGGCCCGGTCGCCAAATCGCCCGAGTAGCGGATTGCCGACCAAGAGCCCGAGCATGGTCGCAACATAGGGATACGAAGACTCCGTGCGTGTCAGGTCGAACTCGGCCTGGATAGCCGGCATGAGCGCCACCATGGTCCAGTTGCAGGCAGTGCACAGAGTTCCGATCACCATTGCCCAGAAGAGCCGCACCCAGGCGGATGCACCGTTTGTCTTTTCGGGCGCTGCCTGGGCCCATGCGGTCAAGATGCCCTCCAGGCATTGCGATCCGACGTGATGTCACCGCGCAGAGAAATGCTCCGGTGCCGGCGGTCCCGGTCCCCAGATGAAAGCACGGCTTCCATCGGAAATCTTCTCATGTCCGCGCTGACGCTACCGGCGAATTGGACGTGCGTCCAGCAATTCTGACGCGCTTCAATAAAAGACTGGACGTCCGGCCAACTTTTCAATTGCGTTCGGAGCCCTCATGGCTATTTTCAGGTTCAGCAGACGATTCTGGGGGATGGGGATGCGGACTCGGGTGACGGAGCTTCTGGCTATCCGCTATCCGATCATCCAGGGCGGCATGCAGTGGGTCGGGCGTGCGGAGCTTGCATCGGCCGTGTCGAATGCCGGCGGACTTGGTATCCTCACCGCGCTCACCCAACCCGATCCGGAGGGGCTGCGCGCCGAAATCGCCCGATGCCGTGAGATGACGGACAGGCCCTTCGGTGTGAACCTGACAATCCTTCCTGCGACGAACCCGCCGCCCTACGAAGACTTTCTGGATGCCGCGCTCGAAAGCGGAATAAGGGTGATCGAAACGGCAGGGCGCAGTCCGAAGGAGTTTATCGCCAAGGCGAAGGCTTTTGGCGCGTTGATCGTCCACAAGTGTACCGCCGTGCGCCACGCTTTGTCGGCCGAACGGGCGGGGGTCGACGCGATCTCAATCGACGGGTTCGAGGCCGCGGGCCATCCCGGCGAAGACGACGTTGGCGGCCTTGTGCTCTTTGCCGCTGCGGCAAGGGCCGTGAAGATCCCCTTGATCGCATCCGGCGGCATCGGCAGCGGCCGAGGCATGGCAGCGGCCCTGATGCTCGGCGCCGAAGGCGTAAACATGGGCACGCGGTTCTGCGCGACCCGCGAGGCCCCGATCCACGACAATATCAAGCGCGCGATCATCGCGGCGACGGAACGCGACACGAACCTGATCTTCCGCACCCTTCGCAATACCGGCCGCGTACTGAAGAACAGCGTCTCCGACGATGTCGTGGCGATCGAGAACCGCCCGGGGGGCGCCACGTTCGAGGATATCAGGCCCTTGGTCGCGGGCGCACGCGGAAAGGCCGCGCTCGAAAGTGGCGATGTCGATGCGGGCCTCGTCTGGGCGAGTCAGGTGATGGGCCTCATGGACGACATACCGACCTGCGCCGAACTCTTGGAGCGCATGGTTGCGGAGTGCCGGGAGGCGATGCAGGCGGGCATGAGGGCATTCAACGCCTGATCGCAGGCGAAACGGAAAGCCGCAAGGCGGCGCGGAGGAGGCGCCGCCCTGCGAGGCGGGACGAACCAGGCAGGGCCGGACGGGGCGTCCAGAAGGCATATCCGGCGGAACGTTACGGCAAACAGGATTTGCCGAAAATGGGAGGAGTCAAAATGAGACTGCGCGCAATTCTGTCAATGACGGCCTGTGCCCTGGCCTTCCCGGCCATGGCGGAGGAAACCGTGAGCTATGCGTCCTACGGCGGCGCCTATCAGGAGGGGGTGCGCAAGGCCATCCTCGATCACCTGCCGGCCGAGCAAGGCATGACCGTGGTCGACTTTGTCCTGTCAGGCGGCATCCGTGACGTGCGCACGAAGGTCAAGGCCAACGCGAACGATCTGGACGTGGTCGAACTCTACGGCGGCTACTGCGACACCGCCGCGAAGGAGGGCCTCCTCGAACCGCTGGACTATTCCAAGATTCCGAACGCGGCCGGGATCCCGGAGAACCTGCGGAACGAGTACTGGATCGGCTTCACAGCCTATTCGACCGTTCTGGCCTACAACACCAGCGTCTACGGCGACAACCCGCCGCAGAACTGGGCGGATTTCTTCGATGTCGAGAAGTTTCCGGGCACCCGCGCCATCGGTGGCGGCTATCCGTCCACGAACATGGAAATCGCTCTGATGGCCGACGGCGTGCCGAAGGATCAGGTCTATCCGATCGACATGGACCGTTCGATGAAGAAATGGGCCGATTTCAAGCCCAACATCACGGTGAGTTGGTCGTCCGGCGCGCAGGCAACCCAACTCGCGACTGCGGAAGAGGTGGACATGCTCACGATCTGGGCAGCCCGGATCGAGGCGGCGATCAAGGAAGGTGCGCCCTACGCCTATACGCTGAACGACGCCGTTCTCGACGTGGAATGCCTCGTGGTGCCGAAGGGCTCGCCCAACCCGGAAGGTGCGATGCGGCTTGTCAACCATCTGCTCGATCCGAAATACCAGGCCAACCTTCCCGACTTCATCCCCTATGGCCCGATGAATCAGGACGCCTTCAAGCAGGGGCTGATCTCTCCCGAAAAGGCGGCGAAGGTCGTCACCAGCACCGACAACCTCGCCAAGCAACTGGTCACCGACATGGCCTATTGGGCCGAGCATGTGACCGACGCTCAGACCAAGTGGGATGCGGTGATGCTGCAGCAGTGACCGGCTGCCCCTCGAAGGGATGCGCGACGCAACGTCGGGCATCCCGCCACTGCCGTCTGCCTCTCGGCCCGGTGCGGGCTGCCCGCCAGGCCCGTATGCCGAGCCGTGCGAGCCTGATGCGCCCAACAACGGACTGTTCCGATGACCGAACGAAAGACTTCAGCCCTGCCGGTTCAGGTCCAGATGCTCTCGAAGCACTTCGGAAATGTTCGCGCGGTCGAAGATGTCAGCTTCGATATCCGGCCGGGCGAGCTTTTGACGCTGCTGGGCCCGTCGGGGTCCGGAAAGACGACCCTCCTGATGATGATCGCCGGATTCAGCCGACCGACGCGGGGGTCGATCCGCATTGCCGACCAGGAGATCGTCCATCTGCCGCCGCACAAGCGCAACATCGGGATGGTCTTCCAGAACTATGCTCTGTTTCCCCACATGACCGTGGGGGAGAACGTGGCCTATCCGCTGCGACTGCGGAAGTTCGCTCGCTCGGAGATCGAGGATCGCACGCGCAAGGCGCTCGACATGGTGCAGCTTGGCGGCTACGGGGCGCGCCGGATCAACGAGTTGTCCGGCGGACAGAGGCAGCGCATCGCCCTCGCTCGCGCGATCGTATTCGAGCCGCGGATCCTCTTGATGGATGAACCGCTCTCGGCGCTCGACAAGCACCTGCGCGAAACGATGCAGATCGAAATCCGCCAGTTGCACGACCGCCTCGGCATGACGACGATCTCCGTCACCCATGACCAGCGCGAGGCGCTGACCATGTCGGACCGGATAGCCGTCTTCTCGAACGGACGGCTGGCACAGATCGGAACGCCGACGGAGCTATACGAAAAGCCCGAAAGCCGCTTCATTGCCGAGTTCATCGGTGAATCGACATTCCTCCCGCTCCGACACACTCCGGAAGGGGCCGCCTATGGCGAGCAGGTCATCCACCTTGCCGACGATGTGAAACAGGCCGCAGGCGAAACGCTGCTGATGCTGCGGCCGGAACGTCTGCGGCTTGTCCCCGCCGACGGTGCGACCGGGGCCGGCGGGGATACGAACGTCTTCGCGGGTCAGGTGAACACGGTCGTCTTTCAGGGGGAGAGCCTCCTTTTCGAGGTCATGCTGGACGGTGGGCACAAGGTTTCGGTCCGCATGGCGAACCGTTCCGAAAACCTGCGCCAGCTCCCACAGGCGGGCGATCGCGTGGCCCTGAAACTCGAACGGGCCGACGCCCGTGTCGTGCGAGCGGAGGGCTGAGCATGGCCGACGTCACCTCCTTCCCCGCGCCGGGCCCGATCGGACAAGCCGAGTTCGAAGCGAACCGGCGTGCGCTGGAGCGTGACCGCCGCGCCGAGACGCGGATGCGGATCAACCTGACACTGCCGGCGCTCCTCGTGGTCTTCGTGCTGATGGTCTGTCCGATCCTCTGGCTCCTGTCGCTTTCCGTCGTCGGGGGCGATGGCGGTCTGAGCCTCGAGAATTATGCGCTCTTCTTTTCCGAGCAGGTCTATGTCGAGATGTTTCTCAAGACCTTCATGATCGCCTTCGTCGTGACGATCATCTGCGTGCTTCTCGGCTATCCCGTCGCGTATCTGCTGGCGATCCTGCCTCCTTCCTGGTCGGGCGTCCTCATGCTGGCCGTGCTGGTTCCGTTCTGGACCTCGGGGCTGGTGCGGACATTCTCGTGGCTCATCATCCTTCAACGCAACGGGATCGTGAACAAGTCCCTGGTCTGGCTCGGCGTCATCGACAAGCCGATCCCGCTTGTCCACAACATGACCGGGACGGTGATCGGGATGGTGCACATCATGGTGCCGTTCCTGATCCTTCCGCTCTACGCCTCGATGAAAGCGATCGACGGCAACCTCATGCGTGCCGGTGCGAACCTCGGGTCATCGCCCACTCATGCGTTCTTCCGGATATTCCTGCCGCTGTCGATGCCCGGGCTGGTTGCGGGAATGATCATGGTCTTCGTGATGTGCCTGGGCTTCTACATCACGCCGGCGATCCTCGGCGGCGGAAAGATCAAGATGATCGCGCAGCGTATCGAGGAATCGATCTCGCTCTATCCGACCTGGGGACCGGCGGCGGCACTCGCGGTGCTACTGCTTCTGATGACGGCGGTTTGCCTGTTCATCAGCCTGAAGCTCGTCCGCTGGCTGGCGGCAGGCAGGTAGGGGGGCAAATGGAGTCCTACGTTTCCCACCGCGACCGGCTCTGGCTCTATATCTTCGTCGGGCTGGTCATCTTCTACCTGGTGGTGCCGATGCTGATCGTCATTCCGGTGTCGTTCAGCTCGACCACGGCGATGACCTTCCCTCCTCGCGGCTGGTCGCTGCGCTGGTATGAGGCGTTCTTCGGCGAACAGAAGTGGATCGGCTCCCTCTGGGTATCGTTGCGCGTGGCCACGCTCACGATGGTCGTGACGACGCTCGCCGGCGTTGCCGCGTCCTACGCGCTCCACCAGTCCAGCTTCCGCCTTTCCGAGACCATCCGCGCCACGCTGATCTCGCCGCTTGCGGTTCCGTCGATTCTCATCGGGGTGGGGATTTTCTTTGTATATGCCCGGATCGGTGGTCTCTTGAACACGACCGCCGGTCTGGTGCTCGGCCATTCGGTCGTGGCGTTGCCATTCGTCATGCTGACGATGAGTGCCGGCTTCAGTTCGTTCGACATGAGCCAGGAAATGGTCGCGCGCAGCCTAGGGGCCAACCGCTTCAAGGCTTTCCTGACGGTGACGCTGCCGCAGGTGAAGCTCTCCGTGGCAACGTCGATGCTGCTGTCGTTCCTCGTCTCCTTCGACGAACTCATCATCTCGCTGATGGTGGCCTCGGGGCCGATGTCCACGCTTTCGCGCGTGACCTTCGCAACGCTGCGAGATGACGTCGACCCAACGTTGGCGGCCGTCTCGACGCTCATGCTGATCTTTACCTCGGTGCCCCCGCTGTTGCTGCATCTCTATGCCAGCCGGGTCCGGGCGAGGAGTGGTCGCAATGCTGGATGAGCTGAACCGCGACCTTGCCGGCCTAGTGGAGCTTCACCGCGACGGCACCGTGCTGGAAATCCGCATGATCAAGCCCAAGGTGAATGCCATATGCCGCCGCTTCAGTCGCGCGATGGAACGGGCCGCGCTGTATCTTCAGGATCAACCGGACCTCCGCGTCGGCATCCTTTCGAGCGGGAGCGACAAGGCATTCTCGGCGGGACTGGATTTTCAGGAATCGACTTCCGCCCCCGATGGCGAACGTGGGGTGGGGGCTGAAACCGGCGGCTTCGGCGGCATTACCACGCTCTGGGCCCTGAAAAAGCCGCTGATCGCCGCGATCAACGCGCCTGCGATCGGCGGCGGGCTGGAACTGGCGCTGGCCTGCGACATCCTCGTGATGGCAGAGGAGACGTTCCTGCA